>JAGLIM010000066.1 GCA_023142995.1 Minisyncoccota bacterium
TTCGACTTTATGGAGAACTATTCACGATAAACTATACCACTCTCAAAAAAACAACACTATTAATCTTTCTTTCAATATTATTTTCAATAAACTTATTCATTAATCTTATTAATTGAAAAATAGTTTTTTTCTTAACTTTCAGTTTTGATATTATTTTGATGTTGTTTTTTATATTATTCCGATATATATTTGCATCTCTCTTGTCTATCTGCAATAGTCTCATTATTTTAATAGCATCATTATCAATATCAATTGCACTATCATCATTACAAACACACTTTTTTCCAGCAACTCCTCCATAAGAAAAGCTAAAAGCATTTTCTTCCAATGTTATATCCTCTTTACAAATAACACATTTATTGATCTCCGGAAAAAAACCAGATAATTGCATCACATTAATTTGATATTGAATTATCGCCAGATAATACTTCAGAGCATCATCTACACATAATGAATTCAAAAAATCCATCGTTTCTTTAAACAAATAATACATTCTTTCATTCTTATAACCATTTTCAGTAACCCTATCAGTTAATTCGGAAATATAATAAGCGCCAAAAGAAATATTCAAATTATTTTTCACATTCTCATAATTCTCTAAAGAAAAACTATTTGCGATCCTATCAATACTCTTTCCATAAGCAAATATAAAATCTGACAACAAAAAAAGTTCAAGATGACCCTTGAGCTTTCCCTTCGGCTTACGCGCAGAACGCGCCACCGCTTCAATTTTTCCATAGTCTTTCGTATAAACATTCAAAATCAAACTAGACTCCCCAAAATTACTCCTTCTTATAATTATTCCTTGTGTTCTATATGTAGACATATTAGGTATTGACAGATTTTAAAAAGTATGATAGAGTTCTAATAGGCACAAAGTCGTCTGATAAATTGTAGTATCAATAAGATACAAAAATTACAATTTAGAGATTTGATTGCCTTTTTTTTATCCAAAAACAGTTAACAGTACCCTATAATATAACATTAGCTCCAGTCTCCTAACTGGAGTTTTATAATCCACAACAACGACTAGAACTTTAGAAAATTAAAAAGTCAGATGATTATCGAAACGTGTTAATGTCATTCTGAACTTGATTCAGAATCTTCGTTAATTTAGGTTTTAACTTATACTATTTAACACCATACTTTCATTCAATGTGAAAATATAACTATTGTATTTTTAAATTAAAGTTTTGTGATTTATGGATTTGATTAGATGTAATGAACAATAGATTCTGAAATAATCCCACGACAAGCTCAGGATGACATTATTCAGAATGACATCTACATATTTTAATAAATCCTAAAAAGCTGATTCCTAACCCCTAATCCCAACTTCAAATCTCCAACTTTCAATTCCTTCACCAGATCAAGATCCCCTTCAACTAATTCATCAGTAAACTCAACATTTTTCGCCAAACATTCTTTGCTAATATAATCTTTCCACTTATCAAAAACTTTTTTAATATCTTTATCCTCATCAATAAAGCTATATTTGATCGTTATCACATCGTTACGATCGTATTTCGCTTCTTTTCTCATCACCTGAATATGACGAATTATTTCTCTTGCCTGTCCTTCCAGCTTCAGCTCCTCAGTTATTTCAACATTCAACGCAATTTTAATTTTATTATCTTCCTCTATAACCCAATTATCTTTCTCAACAATCTCATCCACAAACTCAACATTCTTAACATTCAACTCATCCTTAATTAATTCTAATAATTCTCCTTCTATTTTTATTTCTGAAACTTTTTTTAATGCCTTTTCTACGTCAGAATTATTATTTATTTGTTTCCAATTTTCAACTTTTAACTGATCTAAGGGTTGTCTTACTTTCAATCCATTTTTTGCCCTTATTGCAAGTCCCAAAGAAACTATATCTCTGACAAAATTCATTTTTTCACTCACTTTCCAATCAATTGATTTTTCATCAGCAACAGGGAAATTTTCTAAATGGACTGATTCTTTGTCAGTTAGATTCTCAAAAATCTCTTCAGCTATAAACGGCATAAACGGAGCAAGAAGCTTTGTATATTCAACCAAGACATAATGCAGAGTCTGAAAAGCAAAATCTTTATCTTCCGTAGAGACACAGCATTGCTGCGTGTCTACCGCAGAAAATCTCTTTCTACTTCTACGAACATACCAATTTGAAAGCTTATCAACAAATTCACGAAGTGGTCTTGCCGCTCTTGCCAGATCATAATTCTCCATCTGCTTATTTACTTCCCCGATCAAAATATTAAATTCCGACAAGATCCATCTATCTAAAAGATTAGAACTTTTATTTTCAAAAATTGTTCCACCATTTCCGTAAAACTGTTCTTTTACGTCCATCTCCTTTTGGGAGAGGACAGATGAGGGTTTCAAATTCTCATTCATCACCAAAAACGAATATGTATTCCATAAAGTCAAAACAAACTTTTTCAAAACCTCCTCAACTCCTTTTTCTGAAAACCGAAGGGATTCCCCTTTCATCACAGGAGAAGACAAAAGATAGTATCGAAGAGCATCAGCTCCATATTTCTCAATCACTAAGTTAGGCTCTGGATAGTTCTTTAATCTCTTGCTCATTTTCTGTCCATCTTCTGCTAAAACCAGACCATTAACGATCACATTTGAAAAAGGAGCCTTATCAAAAAGCGCTGTTGAAAGAACCATCAAAGTATAGAACCAACCACGAGTTTGGTCTAGTCCTTCAGCAATAAATTCCGCTGGAAAACTTTTCTCAAATTCTGCTCTGTTCTCAAATGGATAGTGCCATTGCGCATATGGCATTGACCCTGACTCAAACCAACAATCAAACACATCACCAACGATCTTCGCCTCATTTTTACACTTTGAACATTTGATCTTGATCCTATCAATATTTGGCTTATGTAAATTGAACTCTTTCTTATTTTTATCTACATAGAATATATTCTGCTTCGCATTGCCAAGGGTAAATTCATATTTATATACATCTTCTTTTGAAACCTTTTTGATGACCCTATAAAACATTGCATTGATCACACCATGACCAACAATCAATATATTTTTTCCGGCATATTTTTCCGTAATTTCATCTATAAATTTCTTTACCCTGTCTTCAACTTCTTTTCTTGATTCTCCATCTCCACCAAAACGAAAATTATATCTTTGATCATTTTTAAGTTTCTTATATTCTCTATATAATTTATTCTCCTTAACAAAAGAATCATCATTACTGCATCCATTCCATGATCCAAAGTCATATTCCCTGATTCTTTCATCTTCAATCCGCTGGATCTTTAATACCTTATTCACAATATCAGCTGTTTGCTTAGTCCTAAAGATCGGAGATGAGATCATAATATCAATCTTTTCTTCCTTTAGAATCTTCGTCACATCTTCCACTTGTTTAGTTCCTTTTTTCGTTAAGGGATATCCATCAAGCTGTCCTGCTTTTATATTATTTATATTATTCTCGCTCTCGCCATGCCGTAATAAGATGAGTTTCGTTATTTTCTGATCAATTTTTCCCCTCAGATCATCAATAGAACTTATCACTTCTATATTTTTGCAACTCTTACATCGCCAAATCGGAAGTGGCGCTCCCCAATATCTGCTTCGCGACACTGCCCAATCACGAGCATCTTCCAACCATTTCCCAAACCGTCCTTCTTTGATATACTCTGGCGTCCAATTCACTTGCTTGTTATTAGCAACCATCTTATCCTTGATCTCCGTCACTTTCACAAACCACGAACTCGTCGCATAATTAAGTAGCGGCGTATCACACCGCCAACAATGCGGATAACTATGCTTATAATTTTCTTTAGAGAATAATTTATGATTTTCCTCTAGATATTTCACGATCTTTTCATCTGTCTCTCTCGGATTTCTCTTCGGTTTCACTTCCAGACCGATACCGCTATTCCCCTCTTGAGAGGGGCAGGGGTGTGTTAATGTGGAACCTTTTTGCAAGCCTCTATTAATTTTAGCTTTTTCCTTAAAATCCAAAACCTCACTTTTAAATCTCCCATTCATTCCAACATGCGAAGCAAACGGCAAATTATGTTTCTGCCCCAAACTCATATCATCATTTCCAAACGCTGGCGCAATATGCACAACACCAGTTCCCTCTTCCGTTGAAACAAAATCCCCCGCATAAATTTTCCAACCGTTTTTTTCTTTTATTGCCTTTTTATAATAATCAAGATCATCATCAAAAGTCATCTCAGGTGGCACATCTTTCAAATCAAAAAACTTCCACTCCGCAAATTTCTCTGGCTCATTGTTTTTTATCTGGTCTAAATTATACACTCTAACTAAAAACCAATTAACAATATCACCATTTCGAAAACCCTTTCCACTGCCAAGATATTTTGTGATCTCATATTCGCAAATGTTACATTCTTCTTTCATCTCTCTTTGCAAAGCACTTTCCAAGTTTTCACCAATTTCTGATCTTCCACCAGGAACGATCCAACGATCTTTTTCTCCCTTGAAGCTTTTGCTATATTTCCTTAGACCAAGAAGTATTCTATCTTTCTCATCCAAAACAACAGCTTCAACAGTATTCAATTCATCCCCCGCTGTATTTAATAATTCTTCATTTTTATTCGAATAGTAATCAAACAGTGGTTCATATTCTAAATCAAGTAAATCCTTGCCATCAATTTCATTTAAGGTCTTGAACTCTTTATCTTTAAATATTTCACTTACTCTGTCCTTCGCTAGAACATAAAGATCATCTTCTCCCTTAATACTTAATACTGAATACTGAATACTATCTCCCACCGCCAAAGCCACATTCCCTGGCAATGTCCACGGCGTCGTCGTCCACGCCAAAACAAACACATCGTCATCCTGAGCCACACTGTCATCCTGAGCGAGCGGAGCGAGTCGAAAGATCCCTCTCAGTTTCCTAGCACTCTCTTCTTTCAATTTAAACTTCACAACCGCCGAGAGATCTGTAATATCCTTATACCCCTGCGTCACTTCAAAATTAGAAAGTGTCGTCTCACACCTCGGACAAATATGCATCGCTTTATGCCCCTCATAAACCAATCCTTTTTTATAAAGCTCCGAAAAAACCCACCAAATTGATTCTGTATATTTCCAGTCCATTGTCCGATAGTCATTTTCCATATCAACCCATCTTCCTATTCTTGGAATGAATTTCTTCCATTCTTTAGCATAACGCAAAACAGAATTACAGCATGCTTCATTAAACTTATCAACTCCCATATCCTCAATTTCTTGCTTATTCTTGATATCTAGCTCTTTCTCAATTAAGTTTTCAATTGGCAATCCATGGCAATCCCAGCCCCATTTTCTCTCAACTCTATACCCTCTCATTGTCCAATATCTCGGCACAACGTCTTTCATCAAATTTGCCACGACATGCCCATAGTGAGGCATCCCCGTTGCAAACGGAGGCCCGTCAAAAAAACTGTATGTTTTTCCATCATTTCTGTTATTTATAGATTTTTTGAATATTTTATTCTCTTTCCATTTTTCCATTACATCTCTTTCCATTTCTGGAAAATTCTGGCGAGGATCTACTTTTTTAAACATTGATTTGAGTTTAGTTTTATTATTACAGCAAAGCTGTCACTCTTAATTTGTCATCCTTGAACCCATTCGGCAAGCTCAGGGCAGACCCGATTTAAGATCTTTGTTAATTTAGGTTTTAACTATACTATTTAACATCATACTTTCTTTTTTAATATAAACAATAATATTGTTCGACCTTGTGGAGAACTCCGTGCGATAAATTTCTCCACAAGGTCGAAAAATATTAAAAGATTATTGTATTTTCAATTTAAATCAAAGTTTTGTGATTTATAGATTGAATTAGCGTAATAGCCGAAAGATTCTGAAACAATCCCACGACAAGCTCAGGATGACATTATTCAGACATCTGAATTTTATATTCTACTACTCTATCTTACCTAAAAACCCACAAAAAATCAACCATTTTAAAAGACAAGATGAGAAAAAACAAAGATCCGCTCTGAAAACTCAGGACGGATTTTACTTTTTAGAAAATTATATAACTACCAAAAATTTGTCATTCTGAAACAAGTTCAGAATGACAGATTTAAAAATCTACCCAACCACCTCTTCAAAAACCTTCAATGTCTCCTCTGCTGTTTTCTCCCAATGGAACTTCCTTGCCTGTTCTGGTCCTCTTTCTCTTAATTCTCTCCTTAGTCGATCATTATCAAGAACCTTTAAAATCGCATCTTTAATACCTTTAATGTCAAAAGGATCAACCAGTTCAGCTACTCCTCCTGTTATTTCGCGAAGAGAAGGAACATTGGAACACACAACTGGAACACCAGATGCCATTGCTTCTAGAACTGGAGCACCAAATTCCTCATAGATTGGAATAGAAACAAAAACATCAGCGCCAGCGAATAAAGCGTTTAGATCTTCTGGATCTATATAACCAGGAAATATAACTTCATTCTTAAGTCCAAAATCTCTTGCGATCTGGTGAATTTCATCTGCAAGCCAACCATTTTTTCCAGCCAGAACCAGCTTATAATTTGAATTCGGTTTTTTCCCTTTCAGGATCAATCTTAATTTCAGAAACGCTTCAATAAGTCTTGTCAGATTATTAAGAGGCTTGATCGTATTCATAAATAATATATATTCCCCATCAATTTTATACTTATCTTTCGCATTTTGAATTTCATCTATAGTTGCATCAGCAAAAAACTTTTTATCAAAAGCATTATAGATTACCTTTATTTTTTCATCACTAATTTCAAAATCTTCTTTAAGATCATTCTTTGCAGCTTGCGAACTTGCAATAACCGCATCAGCTCTCTTAAATGCAGCTGGCTTGACCTTAAACTTTATCTGTTGCTTTTTGGAAAATAGATCCGGAAATTTCTTAATTCCAAGATTATGAGCTGTCACGGTCAATTTTCTTTTATAGGTCAAAGGAGCTCTACCTCCTGGAACATGAAGAACATCCAGCTTATCACGCAAGAAAAATGCAGATGCAAGCGTTTCAGAATAAGCAAGAGGAAGATATCTCTTATATTGTGAAAAAGGAAAACGCCTTATTTTCACATTTGACTGACTGAACTTTTTAATATCCTTATCCCTAACCCTATAATTAAAATACAAAAAATATTCATTTTCCTGATCAATTTCAAGCAAATGCTTGATCAACTGATAGGTATAATGACCAATGCCTGCTGCATCTCCTTTTTCCGGATTCAATATTGTTTGCGCATCAATGCCAATTTTCATATAATTATATATTAACTGATTATCTACTTTAATTATAAAACGATGATTTTCAAAGTCAATACAGAAGCCTCTAAAAAACACAATTTTTACCATTCCTAAAATGTTCACTAATTCACTAACAAAATTTTGTCATTCTGAATTTAGTTCAGAATCTATTTTCTTTTACATCTGATTGAACCTATAAATCACAAAGCTTTGATTTAAATTGAAGATACAACAATCTTTTAATATTTTTCGACCTTGTGGAGAAATTAGATGCGGATAGTTCTCCATAAAGTCGAACAATATTATTGTTTTTATATTGAAAATAAAAGTATAGTGTAAATAGTATAAGTTATACTATTTCGCTTTTCGAATTCCTATTTTGTAGATTTTAAAAAGATTACTTTTCTATTTAGAACCAAACAAAATTTCACAAAAAGCTACGGCGTATCATACGAAATTATCTTAGCAAAGGAGTATAAAACCTAAATTAACGAAGATTCTGAATCAATCCCACGACAAGCTCAGAATGACATTGTTCAGAATGACATCTACGTATCTTAATAAATCCTAAAAAGCTAATTTCCAATTCCTAAAAAGCTAAGAAGCTAATGCCTAAGAAGCTAATCTTCCTAATTCCTAAGAAGCTAATTCCCAATTCCCAACTCCTATGCTAAACTAAAATTATGCCAACATATGCAATTAACAAACGAGCAAACTATGATTATGAAATTCTTGAAAAATTAGAGGGTGGTTTAGTTTTGGCTGGATATGAAGTAAAGTCTATAAAAACTGGACATATAAGCCTCAAAGGAGCATTCGTCACGATCACTGGGAATCAAGCTTACCTGACAAACGCCAATATTCCAGCATATCAAGTTGCAAATATGCACAAAGATTATGATCCAAATCAATCGAGAAAAGTTCTCATCCATAAAAGAGAGGTAAAAGCATTAATAGGCAAAATAAGTCAAAAAGGCTTGACATTAGTACCAATTAGAGTATACTCTACTCGCGGGCTTATAAAGCTTGAATTTGGTGTTGGTAAAGGAAAAAAGAAAATAGACAAAAGAGAAAACATCAAAAAACGAGAAGAAAAAGTAAAAATGGAAAGGATATTGAAAAATAAAAGGTAATCAGATAAAGTTTATTCAAACATCAACACGGTTGTTTAAATATTAATATGTTCAAATGTTAAAATGACCATGGGGATGTTTAGATTCGATAGGAATCTTAATTTAAAAATTGCCAATCGAGCATTCTGATCAATCTCGTAAAAATTATCAGAAAAATATAAGTGCAGAAACACTTGTAAGCAAAGTAAGATCGCTTTTTGCGATGCCTGCTCTTGCGACTGCTACTGTCTAATAGACGAGTAGCCATCGAATTGCTGATTCTTGATAGGCAAATCTCGGTGTCATACATCAAGATAGGACTTCGTAACTTCTGAGTGCGAAAATCCGAAAATTCACTCAGAATCGAATTTATAAGGTCTTGGTTGTTCATTGCTTATAGGTTTTAAACTTCAAAAGAACAACATATATTGGTAGATGATTTTTGGATGGATTTACTAGACGCGGGTTCAATTCCCGCCATCTCCACCAAGAAGTTGTCATTCTGAACAATGTCATCCTGAGCTTGTCGTGGGATTGATTCAGAATCTTTGTTATATTACATCTAATTAAACCTATAAACCACAAAGCTTTAATTTAAATTGAAGATACAATAATCTTTTAATATTTTTTGACCTTGCTCCAAAATCAATCGCGAATAGTTCTCCATAAAGTCGAACAATATTTAAGATTTATATTTTATAACTCAAAGTAATTATATATTAATAAGAAATATTGCAATATATTACTTATTAATATATAATTAAATTACACATTATTAATTATTTTAAAACAAATATATAGCAAAAACAAAAGAATTAAGAGTAAATAGCCAAATTAAATTACCAGAGATTATGGTAATTGATGATGACGGAAAGCAATTAGGACTTTTAAAGTTTGAGGACGCTCTAAATCTGGCAACAGAAAAAGACCTTGATCTAGTAGAAGTTTCTCCGCATCTCAAACCTCCTGTTTGCAAAATTATGGATTATGGCAAATATCTTTATAAACTGGCAAAACAGAAAAGACACCAGAGTGCAAAGATAAAGAAAACGGAAACGAAAGCACTCCGAATTAGCACAAGAGCAGAAAAACACGATCTAGGCTTCAAGGCTAAAAATGCCGTTAAATTCCTGAAAAATGGTGACAGGGTAAAAATTGATATGGTTCTAAAAGGCAGAGAAAAGGCTCATCTAGATCTAGCTACTGAAAAGATGGAAGGTTTTCTCAATATCATAAGCGAAATGTCAAAAGCAAATAAAGAAACTGAAGACAGAGAGATACTTAGAGAACAAGCTATCAAAAAAACACCTCAGGGATTAAACATTGTCATAGAGTATAAGAGAAAATAATATTTAAATAATAATTTCGAGAAAATGAAAATCAAAACGAAAAGAGCTGTTGCTAAACGGTTTAAGATAACCAAAAAAGGTAAAATTATAGCAAGAACTGCAAATCAAGATCATTTTAATTCCAAAGAATCAGGAAATAAAACAAGAGCAAAAAGATCAGATAAGCAAATTACTTCTGGAATGAAAAAATCAATCAGAATACAACTTGGAAAATAAATGCATATAATCAGATTTAATAATCAATAGAAATGACAAGAATAAAAAGAGGCGTAATGGCCAATAAAAGAAGAAAAAAAGTTATAAAAAAAGCTAAAGGATATTTAAACGCTCGAAGTAAAAAATATAAAGCTGCCAAAGAAGCATTAATGAAAGCTGGAGTCTATTCCTACCGAGATAGAAAAGTAAAGAAAAGAACAATGAGAGGTTTATGGCTGATCAGACTTAATGCTGGAGTAAGAAAATATGGATTAAACTACAGTAAATTCATCCACGCTCTAAAACTATCTAATGTTGAATTAGACAGAAAAGTTCTCTCACAGATCGCAGTTGAAAACCCTAAAATTTTCAAAAATATTGTTGAAAAAGCAAAGACAGAAGTAAAATAAAATATACAATTTAATTGGCTCTAGCCATTCAAATATAAAAACACCTTGTTAAGGTGTTTTTTGGTTTTAAATAATAATTTGTCATTCCGAGCAAAGCTTTGGAGCCTTAGCAACAAAACGTATTCTTTGTCATTCCGAGCGACGATAGGAGTCGAGGAATCTCTCTCAATATCACAAAACGTTCATTAAAAGAACACCCACTAAATTTCACAAAACGTATATTAAAAAAATTCCCACTTCAGAGAGATTCCTCCATTCCATTCGTTCGTACCTCACTCATTCCAGTCGGAATGACAATAAGAGTTTGTCATTCCAAATTTGTCATTCCAAGCGACGATAGATGTTTGTCATTCCAAGCGACGATAGGAGTCGAGGAATCTCTCTCAATATCACAAAACGTTCATCAAAAAACCCACAGATCACGGATGTTAAAATGTTAATATGCCTTCACCATTGATAATTCTTCCAGATCCAATTTTTCAATCTTTGAGTTTGTAAGAATCGATCTTCAGCGTTCAGAACAACAGTTATGACCTGATTATCACTTGAATTATTTGTTATCAAAACCAAACACTGTCCAGCTATATCAGTGAAACCAGTTTTTCCGCCAACAACATCTTCCAGTTTTCCCAAGAGCTGATTTGTGTTTTTCACCCAATGGTTAGTCCTTCCGTCTAATGAACTTATTTTAACATCTTTTATTCTTGAATATTCCCAAATGATCGGTTCTTCCAACGCATAATCAACCAATTGAGCAACATCATATGCAGTAGAAACATTAACATCCTTTTGGTCTAGTCCAGTTGGATTATAGAATACCGTGTCTTCAAGCCCTAAAAATTCAACTTTTTGATTCATTAATTCAATAAAACTTTCAATATCTCCTCCTGAATGTTCCCCAAGAGCTGAAGCTGCAATATTATTTGAACTTACCAACATCATTTTCAGCAAATTATCCACGGTGATCTTCTCCCCAACAAACAATCTTTCCTTTTTTCCAGGAACTTCAAATGCGCTTCGACTTATTGTCACAACATCATTAAGATCACTCTTTTCTAACACAACTAACGCTGTAACAATTTTGCTCAAAGATGCGATAGGCAATTTTTTTTTCACGTCTTTTGAATATAGAACATAATCTGTTCCAACATCAAATGCGATTGCTGAATCTGAATTTATCTCAATCTCATCATCTGAAACCTTATAAGGTAGCGGACTAATCTGCTCTTGACCTTCAGAAATGTTTCTATACGCATCCCAATTATCATTACTCAAATATTCATTGATTGATTCGGTTTCTATAAATTGATCCAACATATGATCAATTCCGTTTCCATCAGATGCAACATTGAGCTGAGTTAAGAAAGCTAATACGATTATGGCAATATTTTCGATCATTTTTTTAATTAAAAATATAGAAATTATTATTATATAATATTGTTCGACTTTATGGAGAACTCTACGCATCTGACTTCTCCACAAGGTCGAAAAATATTAATAAATCCTAAAAAGCTAATCTTCCTAATTCCTAACGTTCTAACTCCTCTTTCTTATCTTCATCACTATTTTCTTTTACACTAGCATCATCCTTTGTAATATTTTCATCATTTCTCTCAAACATTTTCTTTTCTCTTAATTCATTATATTTTGGCAGATCTTCAACTTTTTCAACTCCCAGTTTTTTCAAGAAATCAAAAGAAACTTGATAGAGATATGCTCTGGCATCGTTCGGATTATTAATTCTCTCCACAAGCCCCCTTATTGCTAAATGCCTTAGTGTAAAACTACAATTTACTCCTCTGATATCTTCAATTTCTGATCTGGAAATTGGTCCTCTATAAGAAACTATTGAAATAACTTCAAGAGCGGCTCTGCTTAATTCACCTTCAATATCAGCTTTTAGATATTTTTCCACAAATAAACTATTCTCCCCAGATGTAACCATTTGAACTCTGTTATCTTTTATAATGATCTTTAATCCCCTATCTGAATCTGAATATTCAGCAGATAATTTTTCAGCAGATAATTTTATATCACTTTCCTTTACTGCAATGATTTTTGCAAGCTTTTTGAAATTCATTGGTTCACCAGAAATAAACAATAAACTTTCAACAGCAGATTCTATGTTCATGTTAATATGAATTATGAATTAAGTTTCCAACACCACAAACTACGTACTGGAGTCCTTGCGAAAGCAAGAATGAAATTTCATAAGATTGATAAAATTCTAAAGTATTGTGATATCTCTCCTTTGCTTTCGCAAGGACTTCCTAGAATTCTAATTCCTAATGTTCTAACCCCCTAGCCCTTCTTGATCCTTATCTCGCCAAATATATCTTCCTGCTCAACAAAAACTATACTTTTTCTTACTAATTCAAGCACAGCTAAGAAAGTAACAATAACCTCAACCTTATCGTTGCTTCGAGCAGTTACATCTTCAAAGGTAATTTCAATTCTTTCTAATAAACTTTTCTTAATATGATCTATTCTGTCTTTAATATTTATACTATTGATAGCTACTGCTTTTTTAGCGTCTTCGGCTTGTGGCAATTTATCAAAAATACTCTCCATAGACAGTTGCAAATCACTACATTTTATATCTTCAGGAGGACAAAATATAACTTGTATGCCAGAATAACTTTGTCGCGAAAAAAACATTTCCGATCTATTTTCCAACCCTTTAATCTGTTTTGAAATATTTTTAAATCTTTGGTATTCTTCCAATCTCGCCTTTAATTCTTCAATATCCTCTTCTTCCTCTTTCTCAAGTTCCAACATTGGAAGAATTGCTTTTGACTTGATCAGAATAAGCTTACCAGCAACCAATATAAAACTTGAAAGATATTCTGGAGTAATGTCCTCCTTTGAACTCTCCAAATAAACAATGAATTGATCTGCGACTTGCGCAAGCGCTATATCTGTTACATCAAGCTTCTCTTTTTCAATCAAATCTAAAAGAAGATCAAGAGGACCCTCAAACAATTGTTCTTGATTTTGCAAATTGTGAGCCTTGACGATATATGACATAGAGTGGTAATTTTAACATATGGTAAAAAGAATATCCTTTAGAAAGGACTGTCCTTAACTCACCACCAAATTTTATTAACAAGAATGAACTTTCTTCTTCAGTTTTTTAGGTTTCACCTTAGATTTCACTTTTGCCTTTGTCTTTGATTTCTTTGCTTTTGCCTTCTTTGGTTTTGCCTCAGAAAACATTCCTTTAACCGTGTCCTCTAGCTCTATAAATTTCTTTGTTGCCAACTTGATTGATCTGTTATAATCACCTGTATTAATAACCAGGTCTTTATTCTTCAACAAACTCTTATCTATAAAAGTTGTCATCTTCTCAAGCGAACCAAACGGCACAGTTGCTCCAATCTTTCCTTTTATATTCTTTTTCGTCCAAACTTCCTTAGCAAATTCAACAGTTTTCACGGCTTTTTCCTCTTCTGTCTTAAGCCACTTATTAACTTCTTTGAGAAGTTTTTTCTTATCTAAATTCTTATTAGCTGAGATCAAAGCCAAAACATATTTTTTTGAATTTATTTTCATTATCAATGTTTTCACAACTTCCTGTGGTTTGATATGTTGAGTTTCAGCATTATCAAAAGCAGTATAAACAGTCCTATGTTCAATAACTTCATGTTTAACACCATTTTTCTCCAACAAATTTTGAAGACTTTTTAATATCGCCATAATATTTATATTAATAAATTAGACCTAACAACACATAAACACAATAATATTGTTCGACCTTATGGAGAACTCCGTGCGGTAAATTTCTCCACAAGGTCGAAAAATATCCTATGTGGGAGCGGGTTTGGAACCCGTTCCATAATGTTTTTAAATCTCGATTAATTATTCTTATACAAGTAATTTTATAAATACGGTTTATGTAAATGAAAAACATTTTGAAACTAGTTACAAACTAGTTCCCGCTAAAAATAACATCTACATATTTTGATAAATCCTAAAAAGCTAAAAAGCTAATTCCTAATCTACATTTTATCAATCTTATCATTAATAACTTTCTTAACTTCTTTCTTAATTCTATTCTTAACTTTATTCTTTATTCCCTTAGTCCCAGCGATCTTGACCGATTCATCATCGTCTTTTCCTTTTTTGTCCTGTTTTGGACTAGCTTTTCTCTTCTTAATATTTTCGGATCTAGAATTTTGCTCATTTAAAATCTTATTCTCAGCTAATGCTAATATAACCATAAAAATCATAAATCCTAATCCAGATTTAATCGCCAAATTCAATGTATTTCCTCCCATATTAATAATTTGATATGAGATAGAATCAATATAAGCAATTATCAGAACAAACATCAAAGACGACCAAGCCAAGAAAGCTAGAAATTGTATCAAGACTGCAAAATATCTTTTAAACTTTGATGTATTACTAGAAAAGAACATTTTTATTCCCAGCAAAAATAAAATACCGATCGGTGAAATAAACCAAAGCAACATAGCAAGAAATACACACAATATATTTGCTAAAAAAGCACCAAAGGCAGCACCGAAAGTATACCTGCCCAAGCAATGATTCACCTGAGACACAGCAATGCATTCATTCACAAAAGGTAGCAAAGGATATAGGATCATAACCACTGCAAAAATTATAATTAGCGATTTGAGTTCTTTTTTATTTTTCATATTGTTTACCTCCTTTTTTATTATTAAACACTTATATTTTAACAAAATAATTGAATTGATGCAATGATCTTTCAATATTTTTTAATATTGTTCGACTTTATGGAGAACTATTGTCAGAAAATGAAATAAAGATTAGAACAAGCAAATAAAAATGCAATTCAGGACAAATCCACAGCTATTGACAGATTTTAGAAGGTATGCTAGGATGCATTGTTGGCTTGGATACTACCACTCCTGCGAGAGTGATAGACAAGACCAACGATTGACTTGGCGCTACCACATAAGATTGGCAAGTGCCAAAGTCAACACAGAGAAAAGAAACAGAAAGAAACCTTTGGCCCTAAGAAATGGTGCCTCTAAGAAACAGTCGTAATGAAGCAGGCCAAAAAAGGTCTAGCAAGAGACGTTTCGGGTTTCGGGAGATCGCGATTGGTCGCATCAGATAGGCCATCTGATTGGGCCCTAAGTCACGCGCAAGGAAAAAAGATTATACGCGCAAACTGACACGATCTCCCCATTTCATTTATCCTATTCTATCATAAAGCCGAGAGGCTGTTTTTTTATGCGCTAATATTTGATTAACATATAAAAGTTCTGAAACCTAGTTTCAGAATTCACCCATTAAACAAATTTTTACATTTAATTTATTTTTTTACAGCATTCTAATTTCATAAATTAAGTTTTACGACACAAACGCTAGCACATATTTTGGAGTCCTTGCGATAGCAAGGATGAAGTTTCATAGGATTAATGAATTTCAAAAGTATTGTGATATTTCTCCCTTACTGGAGTTTATGCTGAATTTAGTTCAGTATAAGGACTCCATAACATTGAAATTCCTATACTTTAAATTATTCATAAATATCAATGACTATTGATATTATAATACCATTCTACTTTATGGAGAACTATACTCATCTAACTTTTTTGCTCTCGTATAGGTATGGACAAAACAACAAATATATGCTAAAATGTAGTTATAGTAAGTTAGTTTCTTAAGACTACTCTATGTTCAAAATAATTCTATTAACTCTCAAATTGCATAATTCTTAAATCAAAGGAAGGAATTGAATATTCCTTTTTTTAAATAATTATTAATTTAATAATCAATAAACAAAAAAATATGGAGAAAAAACAAAAAACAATAGCAAGTGAATTGCCTAAGTTCTTGGTAGTTGGGCTTGTTATCTTGGTCACAGGATTAGTTTCTTTGAACTCAATAGTTGCATTGGAACACAACACAGCTAACAAAAACAAAAAAGTTGAAACTAAAAATGAAGTTAAAGGACAAAAAAATGATCAACAATATATTCCAGGACAAGTTATTGTCAAACTTAAAGAAGGAGAATCTTCTAACTATGAATTTTTAAGGGGAAATAGATTGAAATCTGCTAAAAGAGTGATCAAAGAAAACAAATCAGGGAAAAACATAAAAGCCAGAGAAGTGGCAAAAGCGCACGGACTTGACCGAATTTATCTTGCAGAATTTTCTTCTGAAGAAAACCTAGCAGGAGTTTTAGAAAGACTTAATAAAGATCCCAGGGTAGAATATGCAGAACCTGACTATATTTACCGCACTACTGAAACAATTCCTTCTGATCCAAGTTTCTCTAAACTTTGGGGATTACACAACACAGCAACAGACGCAGACATTGACGCTCCTGAAGCATGGGACCTTCAAAAAGGAAGCAAGGAAATCATAGTCGCTGTTATTGATTCAGGAGTTGATTATAATCATCCAGATCTAGCTGCGAACATTTGGACTAATCCAGGTGAAATAGCTGATAATGGCGTAGATGACGATAATAATGGTTTTGTTGATGATTATTATGGTTGGGATTTTTATAGTAATGACAATGATCCGATGGGCGCTACTTCTCATGGCACGCATTGCGCGGGAACAATCGGCGCGGTGGGAAATAATGGAGTTGGTGTTGTTGGTGTAAATTGGAATGTTAGTATAATGTCAATTAAATTTATGGGTACTAGCGGAGGAACCACATATGGAGCTATAAATTCTATAAATTATGCCATCAATATGGGTGCTGATATAATGAGCAATAGCTGGGGCGCTAATCTTACTTCTGCCGGTATAGAAAATGCTATTTCTGCCGCAAATGACGCTGGTATTTTATTTGTCGCATCAGCTGGAAATAGTGGCCAGGACAATGATAATGTCGTTACTCCAAACTACCCATCCAGTTCTAAATTAGATAATGTCGTTGCTGTAGCAGCAACAGATTCCAATGATAATAAAGCATCTTGGTCAAGCTATGGAGCTACTACTGTAGATCTTGGTGCTCCTGGTGTTAGTATTTATTCAACTGTAATGGGAGGTGGCTATGCTACTTACAGTGGAACTTCAATGGCTTGCCCGCATGTCGCTGGCGCAGCAGCTTTGATCAAAGCTCATTATCCAACAATGACCAGCGAAGGATTAAAGGCAAGACTCCTTGGCGGAGTTGATCCTATTCCTTCAATGGCAGGAATAACAGTAAGCGAAGGAAGATTAAATGTATTTAATTCTCTTTCTTTAGACAATGTTCCTCCAATAGCAAACGCAGGAGGCAGTCAATTTGTTAGTGATACTGATAGCAATGGAACAGAAACAGTTACTCTTGACGGATCTACTTCTACTGATTCAGATGGGTATATAGCTTCTTATCAATGGTTTAAAAGTAATTCCACTACAGAATCTACTCTGATTGGAATTGAAGAGATTATAACTCATCCTTTTTTAGTTAATGATGATTATTTAATAACTCTAATAGTAACAGACGACAAAGGAGCTACTGATACTAATATGGTTACTATAATAGTTAATCCAAATGAACCTCCATTTGCAAATGCTGGTGGAAACCAAACTGTAAATGATATAAATGGTGATGGTCAAGAATTAGTAACCTTAGATGGTAGCGACTCCTATGATCCAGATGGGAGCATAAGCTCTTATGTTTGGGATTTTGGAGATGGATCGACAGGATCAGGAATTTCTCCAACTCATACTTATAGTACTATTGGAATTTTCACAGCTACCTTAACCGTCACAGACAACGGCGGAGCTATTGACACTGACATAGCTACTATAGAAATAGTAGAATTTATTCCAGATACAGTAACTGTGACAAATATTAAGTATGATACTAAAAAATCTACCTTATTGGTCTATGCTATTTCTAACGGAAATGGTGCAGTCTTGACTGCTAGCGCTGGCGGTTTTGAAAATATAGCGATGAAATATGATTCGCGACTTAAAGTATTTAAAGCGACAATCAGAAAGATTGCTCCAGATCCTCATTCCGTAACTGTTACATCTTCTCTTGGAGGAGAAACAACTTATACCTGGTAATAGATTTAAAGATAAGTTTTTTCTGACAAGTTAAATCAAAAACAAGCTGCTTAAAAACAGCTTGTTTTTGATTCTGAAAAACTACTATAGAAACCTCTGGAAAACGCAGTTTTTGTCATTCCCTTGGAGGAGGGAATCCAGTGTTTAAATCAAAATACAAATTCAAAAATGTAACTTTTGATAGTTTTTCAGAGCTTCCTATAATATGCGATATTGTTCGACTTTATGGAGAACTCTGCGCGATAAGCTTCTCCACAAGGTCGAAGAATATTGGAACAAGAAGGAGTTTTTCAGAGGTTCTTATGTTTGTTTTTGCGAATAATTTTATAATTTATTAATCTCTCCTTTTAATACTTCCTTTATATTTTTCCCAAGACTTTTTACGAATCTTTTATCGGCAATAAAATTTTCTAAATCTAAAATAATACTGCGTTCATTGACTTTGTCTAGAATTTCTAATAATCTTTTTTTAAGATCTTTAGCACTAGAAATATCTTCAAGACAGTTCAAATTCGGACTAACATTTTTTTGCAAATACCACATCAAGTCAAAATAATCCCTGCCCTTAACAGTAATTAAAGCTTCTCCAGATTTGGCAGTTTTTTCCCATTTCCGATAAAGTATTGCTCTGATCTTTGTCGCCATTAATGTCGGTAAATCAAAAGTTTTGATCAAAATGGATTGATTAAGTTTAAATAATGGTCTAATCTCCGTTTTATATTTCTTACAAAAATTAAAACCTTTGAAAATTTCTACTTTTAAATAGAGCTGGTCCGACTGGCTATTATTAGCCAATTTCAATTGCTTAAGAATTGGAAATTTCAAATATATTCTAAATTTCTGTATCTTTATTTTTACAGGCAAACCAACTTCTTTTTCAAAATATTCTTGCAGATCACTTGCTACGGTTTCAATTTTTATTTTATTATTAATATCTACAAAATCAAGATCTTCTGAAAGACGCGGCAAATCATAGCACTGAGATAAGGCAGAACCTCCATAAAATACTAACTCACTGTATTTTTTATGCGAGTAAATATAACGCAAAGCAAACACTTGCAAATAATCTTTCAGCAAGTTTCGCTTGTATAGATCAGGCTTATCAAAATTTTCTTTGATAATATTTTCCAGTTCCAAAATTATTTTTTCCATATTTTGTTTTTTATTAAATACTTTGGATTACGAAATGCAAATTTTTGTGTCATTCCGAGTCTTAAACGAGGAATCTCTTCAATATTATTATTTGAGATTTACATTGTTTAAGGGATTTCTCAATCGCTACCGCTCATTTCGAAATGACAAAAAGGGATATTTCGTAATTCAAAATAAATAATCAAAAATCATCCGCATTTTTTTTGATTTTTCCAATTCAATATATTTTTCCAGCTCTTTAACATCTTTTTTGGTTAGATTGTCCAAATTTAATCTTAACTCATCAATTTGTTTTTCGTTGAACAATATATTCTTGCGAAAATATAAAAAATCAAACAATGCTTTCGCAAGACTGGCTTCAGCGATCAAAAAGTTTTCTTTTTTTCTGATTCTAAATCCATTAAACAATTCTTTTCTGATATGATGATAATTAAAATTTCCAAAATGATTAAGAAATTTATTAGTTTTTTTCTCGGTAACTAAGGTAAAACTGTTAACTGATTCTGTCAGTACCCCATATTTTTCAAGTGTATATTCCATACTTAGATAGCTTGGAGTATAAATAATATTTGCAATAAATTCAGAGTATTCATTAATTATATTTTTCTTTTCAATATTTTCTATAAAACTTTTACTTACATATAGCCCTCTTTTTAAAGAAATAATTCTATTTCGCTTTGATAGACGATAAAAAAGCACCTTTAAAAAATTTCTATTTTTTTCAATTGGCATTAAACTATCAATAGCAAAATAAGGAAGACCTTCAATAAATCTTTCAATTTTTTTTGATTTGTTCTCTCTATTTTTTATCATAAATACCTATTTCTATTAGTATACAATAAGTATACACTATCAGAAATGCAATGTCAATACCAATAAACAAGATTGTCAGTTATTCCAGAATCCACTCACTTTTTCATTATTCATCTCCAGTCGTTATTGCGGATGAAACAACTCACTCATCGCAAAAAAAGAACGCAGTGAAAGTACCTTTAAATATGAACGATTTTTTTAGTTGGATTTAAAGAGCTTGTTTTTGATTTTGGAAAACTACTATAATATGCGATATCGTTCAACAACAATATCGTTCAACCACAATATTGTTCAACTTTATGGAGAACTCTACGCAATAACTTCTCCACAAGGTCGAAGAATATTAGAGCAAGATCAAAGAATATTAGAAAAAAGAATTGACACAAATTATAAAAGATAGTATTATATATAGTATAGGAGTGAGATTTTAATATAATATAGTTTTTATGAATAATACAAAGGATTTAGCTAGAAAAAAGATTATTGGAACTGCGATTTTTGCGTTGTTTGTCTTTGGTTTGGCATTGTCTGCTTCTTCAAGTGTACAAGCTTTGTTTATTAGTACTAAAGGGACTATCAATGTAGATGGAACTGTAACTGATGTTGGAATTTCAAGTTTGACTATTAGTACTAATGATTCAATTATTACTTTTAATACCGATGGAGCTAATATCATTCCTAATGGAACTACTTTTATTGGTGGTGAACGTGTTCGCGTTAAAGCAAGTCCTAACGGTGGAATTCCACTTGCTATTGTCATTAAAAAGCTGAATAGCAGTGATCCTGGATATGGAACACAAGGAGATAATGTTAATATCAATGATGCAATTGTATATAGTGTTGATATAGACAATAAAACCTTTACTGTAAACACTGGATATACATTAATAACTTTTAGGGTTTCTTTGTCAGATACAAAATTTAACGGTAATGCCAAAAACCTTTCTGAACTTTCTGATCTTCTTGGACAAGGAGGAGAGGTCACAATTCATGTTAATGGCGAAGATAGCGCAAGTGGATTTTTGGCAAGAACAGTTATCACAAAAAAGAAGTAAGCTACTATATAAAATATTTTAAATAAAAAAAACAGAGATGCAACAACGGCACTTCTGTTTTTTTATTAACGGACTGACACACGAGCGATAGCGGAGTGTGTTATTCGCAAAAGCTTCACCTTTCTCTAACAAATAACAAACTACACTATCGTTCGTTTGTCACTCCGTCTATACTCTGTTTGTTTGTTTAACCACAATATTGTTCGACCTTGTGGAGAACTTTGCGCGAATAGCTTCTCCACAAGGTCGAAGAATATTAGAACAAGGTCGAAGAATATTGGAGTAAGGTCAAAGAATATTGGAGTAAGGTCAAAGAATATTTTAATATCGTTCGACTTTATTGAGAACCATTATCAGAAAATAAAATAAATTTGGAGTTCACTCTTTAGAGTGTAAGATCATTCGGCGATAACACCGTTAGACTTTATGAACCTTTGACTATCTTATTTCATATAAAACCAAATCATCTTCCTCTAATACTATCTCCAGCCACTCAGACTCATCTAAAAATCCATACTTTTCATAATCCATTTCTTTTGCCAATATAATATGAGTTATTCCTTCTAATCGTAAAAATTTAATATTTTCATTAAGCGTTTCAAATCCTTGTAAGAGCTGAAACATCTTTTTATCCCAAATCTCTTGATCACATTCCAAAAGATATACATTATCTATATTTTTACCAGCGATAACTTCAACTTGAAAAAATCTTGGAGCAGGATTTGATACTCTTTTTTCACCAGCAAAAGAAATTTTCGGATATCCGTGCCACGGCAAAAAAAGCAGTTTGTTATTTTCGTCTTGTTTTAAAATTTCATTTGCCTGATACCATGATTTTGGATAATCACTAGACTTTAATTGCCCATTAAATCCCCAAAAAATAGTCCAAACAGAAAGAAAGGGGACTAAAACGAGAAGCGTAAAAACATATCTCTGTTTTTTCGCGTAAGCAAGACCCCCAATTGGAACTAGAATGGCGTATGAGAACGCTAGTAAGCCGACAAGCTTCTCTGTCTCACGCAAACCCTTAAAACCTGGCAGGAAGGCATATAAGACATTTATAATCGGTTTTGTAATATCAGAACCATAACCAACAGACAACAGAACAACTGGAATAAAAATAATAGCCAAAGTTAAAATTAGCGCTATTTCCGAGGTCCGACTTCTGAAATACAATAATTCCCCTCTTGAGAGGGGTAAGGGGTGTGTTACTACTTTCCTCAACAACACATAAACCCCATAAACAGCAAAACCCAAAATAACAAAAGTCAAAACCCACCAATATTGAAAAAAATCTTTAGTTAAAAAGTAATCCGTACCCCAAAAACCATATAATGAGAGAACATTAAAAAACACCCAAAAAGACGGATCACCTTGAGTCGCAAAAGCCCTAAAATCATTTAAACTAAATTTATAATAACCACTTGAAGGACTCAAAAACCCAACCAACCAAAAAGAATTTACAACAAAAAAAAGAACAGCACCATAAACAAAATACTTAACAAGCTTTTTATTGTCATTGTGAGAAGTACCTTTCTTTTTGTCATCTCGAAGAAGCCCCAAAGGGCGACTGAGAGATCTAAAAATAAGATTAAGTGCATCTAATATACTTTTGGGTTTTTCTTTTTGAGACAACAACATAACAACAAACCAAACACCCCCCAACAAAACCAAAAACCAAAAAGATATATACGCCCAATGCAAAGAAAGAATCGGATAAACAGAAAACAAAATCGCAAGTTTTAAAAAGCTTTTATTATCCAATTTTTCCAAAAATTCCAAAAATAATTTCACAAGCAAAGGAAAAAATGCGTATCCCAAAAGAACATGCCAATGTCCAGCAAGAAACCTTTCATAAACATACGGATTTAACATATAAAAAAGACCAGATAAAATTGCCCATTTCATCGGCAAAAAATTTTTAACAAGCTTAAACATAAAAAGTCCAGGCAAGAACAGAACAAGCGACAGAATAATTTTCTGAATAATCTCAAGTGGTAAAGCAAAACTAAAAAGTTTAACAAGAACAATGATCGGAAAACCAGAACCTATACCATTTTTCAAATAATCGCCAAAGTCAAGACGAGGCACAAAAACCATATCCAACAAAAAAATAAACCCACCTTGATACAAAGGAAACATAATCGCCAAAGTTACAACAGCAAATATAATATACGGAAAATATTTTTTCATTTTTTTTCTTTATATATAAATATATTGGCTCCATACTCTGTATGGAGCCTTTTGTGATTTCAAAAAAGAATAATCCTAAGCCAATAGTCTCTGCAGGAACTGGTTTCTACGTTGGTTCAGTGTCTCTGACCTGAACCAGACATTTCTAAAAAACAGAAGCTTATACCTTCCACATTCTCTAACTCTCTAACTTATTCCTTCTTCTAACATCCATCATCCTTCTCTGCTTCACAACACTTTTATTCTGCTCATTTTGCTTGTATCGAACTTCTTCAATAATTTCATCTATAGTCTTTACATTTTCTAGATTTTTTGTATCTACTTTTTCTCTCATCACTTCTTTTCTCATCACAGATATAGAATCAATACTAGTCACATCTGTCACATTCTTTTGCGAGAACTGGTTTGTAACCAGTTCTTCTTGTTTTGAAGATTCATTAACATCACCTGTCTGTATAATTTCTTCCACTAATTCAGCATTTTCAACTTGATCTAACTTCTGATCATCTTTTTTTATTTTCTCTTTTTCTTCTTTCCTAAACTCCCAAACCTGCTTTGTAACACCGATAACTAGAAAATAATAAGCCCAAACAGCAGATTGTTCAGCCCAAATCTCTCCCATTAAAAAACCATAATTGTTTTCCAAAATCAAAAGAATCGGACAGAAAACCAAACAGACAAGCGCTCCGACAATTGAAATTCTAGAATCCAAATGCCAATAAAAAAGAGCGATCCAAAAAATCATAAACAAACTTGAATCTGTTTGCCAATCTAAGTGATATTTAAAAATACAAAACAGAACTATTAAAACAACTAAACCAACTATGTCTTTCGGTCCAGCTTTTTTCACCAAATGCAAAACACCTCTATACAGATCAATCGGCGTTATAATGTAATTTTTTATTTTGAACATACCATTTTTGTTTTTATTTTTTTTGCAAACTCGTTGGCACTTGTTAACTCCAGTCTTCTGACCTAAACCTTTAGATTTTTTACGCAGGAACTGGTTTTCTCTTTCGCGGGAACTGGTTTTTTTAACCAGTTCCCTATGTTTTAAAAACGCAATAATTCTATTTGCTTAGGAAACATCAGAAACTAGTTATCGTCGCTCATAAAACTCTTTGTTTAATATATTCCTTAAAACCAAGAACTCTGTCTGAACCGTTTTTGTCAATTAAAAACGGACTGACATCTTGAGCCAGATCATTCAAATTATTTTTATTTATTGTCTCAATCAATTTGTTTTTAATCTCGCTCTTTTCCTTAATTTTCAAAACTATTTTAAGATAATCAAAATCAGGATTGGTTTTTCCAAGCAGGTATGAAACATCATAATAGTCTCTGCCCTTGCTTCGTTTTCTCTCTATGATCGCTATTATTTTTTGAGATAAAATTACTTCTTGCGAATTAACTAAAATTTTTCTATAAACTCCAAAATTGTTTAAAATAAAACTTTTAGGTTCGTTGAGTCGCTTTTTGAGAACTGTATCTATCCGCACTAAAATTTTTTCATCTCGATGGTCAGATAAATCATTTTCAAAAAGCAGTTTTGGAAATTTAATATAGCAATGATAGGCGCCTTTTTCTAGTGATCTAAATTCAATTTCAAATCCTTTATTTCTCATATCAGCCATTACTTTTTCTAGGAGCAGTTCAAAATCCTGATAGTTCAGTCCGAAGTTATCAAAATCCAAATCTTCTGAAAATCTTTGGCTGTTATATACAATTCTGATTGCCGTACCGCCCATAAAACTCAGCTTTTCGCTGTTTTTTTGCTTATAAAGCGAGTCCAAAATTTCATATTGAAGATATTCAATCAAAACCGCTTTGGGATTTCGTTGAATTATTTCTGGCGAATATTCATTTTTTATTTGTTCAAAAGTTAACATTTGCTATATTATGAATTAATTTTTGCAGATTTTTATTATTTGCCATTTTTGTGTATTTTCGCAATTTTTCCTTGTTTAATTTTTTTATTTCAATTTCATTAAATCTTAATTCTTCAATGTCTTCCGCAGTTTTAATTTTTGGTGAATTTAGATACAAATAATCCAAAAGCGCTTTTTCTGGTTCAGCGATTAAATAAACTTGATTATTTTCACTGATTTTTCTATAACCAAAAAACAATTCTTTTTTCAAATGGCGATAAGAAAACAAACCAAAATTATTTTTGAAAGTTCTGGTGGTTTTAGCGGTAACTGAAGTTGGATTAAACACAATTTCAGGAATTAGACCGTATTTAAAAAGTGCCCATTCCAAACTAATATAACTTGGCTGATATAAATTAAAAGCGATTGTTTCCATCTTTAAATTTTTTGCCCGTTCACTGATTACATAAAGCCCGTTTTTAAGTTTCTGAATATATTTTTTTTGCGACCAAAGGGAAAGCTGATAGGGATATATTTTTATTCCCATTAGAGCTAAATCCTGAATACTGAAGATTGGATCCTCCGTTTCATTGATTAAATCTATATATTTCATTTTTTTATTATTTTTAATAATATTATGAAACAATTATATCATAAAATGTTAAAAAAGTCAAAAACTGGTTTAAATAAACTAAATTATAAAAAATCGTAGTGGCAGACCTGTGTGTCTGCCTTGTTCCACGCAAAAATTCTATTCTATCCAATATTCAGGACAGACACACAGGTCTGCCACTACGCAACCATTTCCAAATCACTATCTCCAAATTATAACTCCCATCCATATTAAGCACACACCCTGACAATGAGGGGCGTAGCCCCGATAATTCCCCTCTCAAGAGGGGTGCCCCGATAGGGGTGGGGTGTGTTAAGCCACACAACTCATCAACATCCACCCACCACCCATTCAAAAACCCATCCTCCTTTTTATTATTCATTTCCAACTGCCATTGTGGATTAAATGGTTCGCTCATAGCAAGTTTTTGTTATTGACAATATTTTTAAATCTGCTATTATTACATCAATAAGTCCTGAGGGTAAAGTTTGGTGGAGGGCATTCTCTCTTTAGGAATATCCCAACGAAACCAGAACAGTCCCAAAAGGCATTTATCCGCTATTTTAGCGGATTTTTGATTTGGACCATTTTAAACTTTAAATCCTCAAAAAACTTTTCATCGTCTTTAATATAAGCACGGTAGAAAATATTAGAAATAAAATCGGCAAACTCAAGTAAAATATCAGTTGTTGAAGATTGTATTTTAAATTCAATTTTTGTTTGAGCGTGTGTTTCTTTTAGAAATTTCTTAATTTCTTTTCTAAATGTTTTTTTAGCCAAGAGACCGCCCTTGCATTTTCTGTTGTCTATTATAATCTTTACGCTTTTATATTCTCCCAATTTTAATTTACCAAATAACACTTTAAGCAAATCAAAATATATTTTTTCAAAATCTAATTTGTTTTTGCGAAAATAACCTTTTTCTCTTTTAAAAGAAATTTCTTGGATAATTTGAAAAACACTTAATAATGTTAAATCAAATCGCCCAATAAGTTTTAAAGTCTTTAATCTTAAATCATTAAAAGTAGAATCATTAGCATGAATACGGCGTTTACCAATAAAAGGGTAACGATACTCCTTCCATTTTTTAAACAAATTTTTCTCATCTAAAACCGCAAATCCATTTATACTGATAAACTGTTTTTTATTTCTATCTCTTAAATTATATGATTCATCAAGATAAATATACATAGTAACTGTGATTAACTTCTAATAAGTTTTTTGATTATTCCAAAAATACTTTTTATTTCAAAATAGACTACTTTCTCGTTGGTTCCAACCTCCCGACTCGTCTGCTCCAGTCTCCTGACTGGAGCATTTTGTCAAACTACACAAGATAATCCTATTTTATCTGTTGTTAATTCAATGTCTCTGACTTGAACTAATAGCTCTCTATTTCTCTGACTTCACCGACTTTCACACCATTTCTAGTGTGATCCGACTTTACCAATCGTTGGTTCAATATCTCTGACTTGAACCAATAATCTTTCAACTTTACATATTTTAACTCTCTAGCTTTCTACTCCTCTGACTTTACGACTTTACGAACTCTCCTCCTCCCATCCGCATCAAAAACACACCTCAACAACAAGGGGCGTAGCCCCGATAATTCCCCTCTTGAGAGGGGTGCCCCGACAGGGGTGGGATGTGTTACGTTGCACAACTCATCAACTCGTTAGCTCCATAATCCAGTTAGGACTGTGGAACCAATTTGCACTATCGCACAACTCATCAACATCCACCCACCACCCATTCAAAAACCCATTCAATTCAAAATGATTATCATCCAAAATCCTATCTGGTTTCACAAATGAAATCCACTTATTTCAAAATCCATTCTCGTTTTCATTATTCATTTCCAATTGCCATTTATAAAACAAACTCCTGATAATTTTTTGGCGTGATCACTTTAAATTCTGAATTTTTATAGTTATCCGTCCATTGTTTTGGCGTTTTGATTTTTTTCTTATCATTCCATTTAAATTCATAAGCAAAAAGTTGACCGTCTCGTTCTTCTATTAAGTCTATTTCTTGTTGTTCCCATGTTCTCCAAAAATATTGATTAGCGTAAATTTGTTTATAATCTCTTGTCTTCATTCGTTCCAGAAATACAAAGTTTTCCCACAGTTGACCAATGTCATTACGCAAATTGATGGTATTGAAATTTTCTATAATTGCGTTTCTGATACCTATATCTAAAAAGAAATATTTATTTTTTTTGGTTACTTCTTTTCGTAAATTACGGCTAAATCCTCGCACACTCACAATTACAAAAACTTTTTCCAATAAATCCAAATAGCGAGCAACTGTTTTATAATCAATGTTCAAACTATTGCTTAGCTCAGTTAAAGACACCTCGTTTCCAATTTGCCAAGCCAGAAGTTGTAATAAATCACGTAAGATCTTTGGACTTTTTATTTTTTCCAAAGCCAAAACATCTTTCAATAAATATAAATTTGTAATTTCCATTAACGCTTCTCTTTTCTCTTTGTTTGTTTCGGCAGTTAAAACTTCAGGATAACAACCAAAAAGTAATAATTGCTCTAATAATTCGTTTTCTAGCTGATAAGGAGTATAATATTTTGATAGTTCTAAAACCGAAAGAGGAAACAATGTGTAAGTGCGTTTTCTGCCTACTAGCGGTTCGCCAATTTGACCAGCCAATTCAAATGAAGCTGATCCGGTAACAATAATTTTAATATTCTCAACATGGTCAATGATAATCTTTAAACCCAATCCTATGTTTGGAATATTTTGCGCCTCATCAATAATTATCAATTCATAATCCTTGGCAAAGCTAATTAAGCCGTCAAAATCAGGTTCACTAAATAATGTTTTTAATCTCAAATCATCACCTGTCCCTTGAAATTTTTTTAATCTAGTTTTTTTAATGAGAGCTTGCAATAATGTTGTTTTACCAATTTGCCTGGGACCATATAAGACAAGGGCTTTTTGAGGTTTAAGCAACGATTCAAGATCATAGACACGATCAAAATATTTGATTTGTTCTTGGATTTGTAAAGACATATTTTTGTAGATTTTATCTGATTATGCTTTTACACTAGCATATTTATTAAAATAAGTCAATTTCAAGGAGTCATACTCCTTGAAATTAGTATATTTAGTAGTTCATTTCTAATTTTTCTTTTTTTTCCTCCTCCTCCAATCCCACCCCAAATATCCCAAACACCCAAACAAAACAACCCCAAAAACCAACAACCCCAAATAAAACCATCTCAACATCCCATTCTCAATAATCAATTCTATCTCATAAGTCCCATCAGAGTTTAACACGCAAACAGATAATTCCGTTGGCTCCATAGTCCCGTTAGGGCTGTGGAGCCTTTCTGCAGAATCTCCTACACTACCGCACAACTCCTCAACATCAACCCACCAAGCGTTGGAATAATTATTAACCTGAAAATGTATATCTTCATCAATTGGCTCCTTAAACCAAGAATCATAAAATCTGCCATTACTCAAATTATCATTCCGAATTGATCCATCAAAATTCTTAGAAATAAACTTATCACCAACAGCAGAAATTAAACCACCAGAAACAAACCCCTCAACCTCTTCTCTCGTCGCCTGCCTATTTGATTCTATTTCTGGAACAAAATAATCATCCGGCACACGTAGGGACGCAAGATTTTGCGTTCCTACAGATGTCAAATACACTTTCCACTTCTCACTATACTTTTCAGGATAAACTAAAAGAAATGAATCTTTCACACCATGCAAAACAACTTTATTTTTCCAACGATTAACCGCCTTATATTCCACTGATTTTAATTTTGGCGTTTCATCTACTTCTTGCTCGGCGTGAAGATAATATGAATCTATGTCTTTGGGCAAATATTCTGTTAAACGAACATTATCGTATAAATTTATAATTTCTTCTTTTCCATCTGACGGGGCGTAAAAATGAATGTTAAAATATTTTACTCCGCTGATTTCAGGATCAATTATTGTCTCGTAAGTATGCCAATTATTATCTTCAGTTTTAATCATTTCTGAATGAGTATTTTGTTTTTCGTCGCTTCGCAAATTATAATAATACATTACTTTTCCACCTTTAATATTTTTATAATCAAATTGTAGTTTATACAATTTTCCGTCTGATAAATTAACTGGAAAAGCCTTTGAGATACAGGCGTAATGATTTTTTGATGATAATTCTGCTGATTTTTCACCATCGCTGACATCTGATGATTCTTCCAGTTTTAAATCAGGCTCGCCTGGCTTTGAATTACTGCAATCTCCCGCTTCTTTCTGCCATAATCCGCTTTCAAAAGACGCAGTTTCCGCATCAAGCAAATTTGTATCATCAACAATATATTCAAATTTATTTTTGCCTTGCTGCAGAAAAATATTTTCAGCCAAAACTATATCTGTATCAATTACTGATTCAAGGTCAATCTTTCTTGTTTCCGTTAATTCATATTCCACTAAACGAACATTGTCATATAAATTCACAATTTCCTTGCTTCCGTCTGATGGAGCGTAAAAAAATATATCAATAAATTTTATATCATCAATCGGATCTCCTGAATAAAAATCACTTATTCCTTTGCCTAAAAACAAATCCGCATTAAAGCCGTCTTGATCTTCTTCAATATATTCAGGATGCACAAAATTTTCTTTGACTGTTTTTGGCTTGATAATTGTGGAAAATGTATTCCATCTATTGTTTTCGGCTTGTATCGTTTCTGTAAAGGCATAGCCTAAAATTTTGTTATTTTCTTCACTGCGTAATTTATAGTAATAACGAACATCTTTTCCTGCGATATTTTTATAATCAAAAGACAACTGATATAATTTGTCTTCTTTCATTTGCACAGGGAATATTTTACTTGTGCAAGCGTAATGATTTTTAGATGATAATTCCATTGCTATTTTACCATCGCTAGCATCTGACGACTCCTTTAAATCAATTTCAGAAGCTCCGTCCATTTTATTACTGCAATCTCCAGCTTCTGTTTGCCACAGTCCGTTTTCAAAAGAGGCGGTTGTCGTGCCCAGTAAATTATCATTTATTGGCTTAAATATTTTTATTTCTGTGTCTTCTATGCCTCTAATTGCAGTTTCTATATTTAGATTATCAGATATATTAATAATATTATCTTCCCCAATTTTAATAATTGCGTTTGGAGCAATTTTATACAAAGAATATAAAATATTATTTTTTATATTTATTTTGTTATCAGAAATCAAAAGTTCATATCCAGACATTAAAAAATCAAGTCGTTCTTGTTTACTATTATAAACAACTTGCAGATTACTGCTATCTGTTATTTTTTTCTTTAAGCCAAAACCAGAATTAAAATTACCTTGATTGTTAAATAAATATTTTTCTTTTTCGTCTTTAATCAATCCCAAATATATATTTTTTGTTTGTGGGATAATTAAATTATATTTTTTATCACTTTGTTTTTCGTCTATAATATTTACTCTCTCGTTTTTTCTATCAATAAAATACTGATTTTCCATGTCTCCTAAAATTATATTGTCTATCTTGTTGGCAGTATAGACAGGTGAAACAAAATCAGTATAATTTACAAATACAAAAGCTATGCTATAAATTAGCAACAAAGCAAATAATGCGATAATTGATTTAATTTTGTAATTTTTTTTTATCATTATTTTTGATTAGTGAGAGTGGGTTCTTTTGCGGGAACGGGTTTGTAACCCGTTCCCTATGTTTTGAAGATGCAATAATTCTATTTGCTTGGGAAACATTGGGAACTGGTTGCAAACCAGTTCCCGCCAAAATGTTCCCGCTAAAAAAATTTTAATTTTTTAATTTCCATTAGTTTCAATAAACTTCTTAGTTTCTATTAATTTTCTTTTCCGCCAATCGTAAATTAAACATCCAAAGCATCCAAGTAAAGTCGTTCCTGAAATAATCAGTCCGAGATAAAGATATGACTGGGGTTTAAAATACATTACTAACTCAACATCAATGCTCCCGTCTGGATTTTCTTTGTAGTATTCTTTAGAAAAATTTTGTTTGATGTATTCGGGGTTAATTATAAAGCTATTTAAAAATCCATCATTTTCGTAATGAAAATAAGAGTTATAGAAATAATTTTTAGCAAAAATAGAGTCAAACCAATTAATATCACGACCTAATCTAATCTTCCATTCTGGATGATAAGTATCTGAAAAATTAAGATGAATAGGCTCTTTAATTGATTTTAATTGTATCTTAAACTTAGTTGTAGAAAATTGTTTGTATTCAATTTTTTTATAGCTAATTTCCTTGTAAATACTTTCTTGTTTTTCTGTAATATATAAACGAGGTTTATAGCCAATATTTTCGTATATTAATAAATTACCTGCTTTAATATCAACTTTTTTAAGATAAGATAATTTCTCAATAATATTAATATAAAAATCTCTATCTTTTTTAAAATGTAAAGAAAAATCGTTTTTAGAATCTTCTTTAATATCCAATGGTATAACCAAATATTTCACGGAATAATTATTTAAAAGGTTTTCGGAAAAATCCTGTTCAAGTATATCAACATATCGATGCATAGTATTTTTTTTGTATCCTTTGATGTTTTTCCACTTATCTTCAATAATTCTTGTGAGGTTAAATTTAGGAACTTTATTTGAGTTATACCACCACCTAGAATCTCTTGGCACTAAAAGAAATCTATAGTTTCTGTTTTCGTCATTAAAATAATTTTTTGCTATCAAATATTCTTTGGGTATTTTCTTGGGTGTATACAAAGATTCTATTTGTCCACTAAAAATATTTACTGTGTTAGCAATAAAAATAAGTACAATCAAAATCGTGAGTCCAAATTTTAGACACACTTTTATTTTTGTTGTTTTCCTTTTAGACCAAAGCCACTTTACAAAAAATCCTATTAAAACAGAATATCCTAAAATTATTAAATAATAAAATTTTGTAGCTTCTCTAAAAGCACTAAATCCTGGAAAATTTTCAAACATCCACTCATAAAGATTTTCAAAGGGCACCCCGTTTTGCTTGCTGAGTAAAATTCCTAATACAGAAATAAATGCAAAAAAAATTACTATCTTTCGTTTTCTGTAAACAAAAAACCCCAAAAAAGCAAACAATGGTATTAAAAAAAAGTGTGATGGTATTTGTTGCGGTATTTGCCAAATTGATGTTCCACTCCAAAATGGATGAAACAAAGACATCGCCTCTGATATGCCCCAGTAATTAACAAACGCAAGATTTCTACTAAGTATCTCATTGTTAGTTAATTCATTTGCAAGAAATTGTGGCAGAATCCAATAAGATGATAAAAATATAAAGATCATAAAAGGCGTGACAAATGATTTTATGATCTTGCTGGCATTTTTTAAGTTGAATTTATATTTATAGAAATAATAAAAAGAGTAAAATAAAAATAACCACCACAAAATATAAAGAAATCTTAAATCATAAGAACCAGTTATAAATAAGAAAAAAGAAGTAACTATTATTGTTCTTGGTCGTTGATTTTCCAAACTATTAATAAAAAAATAAAATGCTAAATTTGAAAAAATACAGGCAACGGTCAAAGATAAATGTCCCTGACTGTTTATTGCTAAAAAATAAGTATTAAAAGTAAAAACAATTCCGCCAACAAAGGCAGCGATTTTATTGTTAACAATTTTTTTTATCAACAAATAGCTACTTAATGGTAATACAAATATTATAGGCCACATCAAAATTATTTTTTCAGAAATATTATAACCTATATTAAAATGAGCAAGAGCAGAAGCTGGAAAATGATAAAAACATTTCCACATTTGAATATTAAAATGCCCTGGTGTATGGTCAGATAACCATGTTTGAGGAAGGATATGATCTTTTAATCTATCTATATAAAAAAAATGATTATCACAATATACAAAATAATCAAACGATAACCATCTAAAATAGACAAAAGAAGATATTGCTAGTAGTAACAATAATAATTTATGCTTTTTAATAAACAAGATTATATACATTGTGTTAATGAAAATTTATTTTCTAAAATAATCTATATAGCATTGCCAATCAAAGCTTAGCGAATAATTATAGTTGTGTTCAGTAGTTGATTTTAGATTGTTATCATTATTTTTTATATTGTTATAAAAATTGTTAAAATTATTTAAATCTTTATTTAGCAACAAGCAATGTGATTTAAGTATTTCTGGAATTTTTGCTTTATTAAATACTATACATGGTTTTTTGTAATAGAAGGATTCTAAAATCGGCAGTCCGTATCCCTCTCTTTCTGTAGGAAAAATAAATGCATCTATTAAACTAAAAAAAGACACTTTTTCCTCTTCTGAAATTAAACCAAAATGATAAAAATTAACGATGTCTGACATATTTGAAGTAAACAAATCAATAAATGCAGGTTTGATTGGTCCAGCTGTTATTATTGTTAATGGCAAATTATTTTTATTTGCATGTTGCATTAAATCATTCAATCTCTCTAGTCGTTTTCTATAAAGAGATGCTCCTAAATATCCTAAAGTAACCACTTTTTTCTTAATCGGTAATTTTAAATCTTTCTTCTTTTGATTTGGGTAGATAGTTAATCCCAAAGGAAGAACAACTATTTTGTCTGGGGTACACCATGAATATTTTTTCAATAATCTTTTTTTGTTCTCATCAGCAGTACTAATTATTTTATCGGAATGTTTTATTGCTATTTTTGTAAGACATCTAGCATAGTCTAGGTAAAGACCCTTCTCTTCAGGATAAGCATGTACAAGAGTGGTTATTTTAGTTCCTTTTAGTATTCGTTTTATTAAAAATATAGACACACATTGAGAAACATCTAAGAAAAAAACATGATCTAGCTTTGTGTTGCGATACTTAAGAGCAATTAATACTGGATTAATTATATCATAAAAAATAATTGACCAAATGCTATGAAAAGTTGGTATCTTCCAAACCTTTTTGCAATCTATAACTTTAAAATCGTTATCTACTAATCTTTTTTTAAGCCAGAACATAACTGCAGCAATTCCAGTACCCTTAACATAATTATCAACAGGTCTATTAATTATTAAAATTTTCATAATAATATTTTTATTTATAAAATGTTTAGTAAAAATAAATACTTGTATTAGTCAAAAATTATTTTGTATTTATTATATATATCTTCAATACAAAAATTATCAAATTTCTTTTTGATTTCTGTCTCATTAGCTCTAAAATAATCAAATTTATTTAGCATTTCAATACACAATTGTTTTTTCGCCGCTTGTTTTGTTATTAGCAATTCTTTAATATTCCAGTATTCAAATAGCGATTTAGTTTTGTTATTATAATCTATGCCTATGACAGGCACTTTTGAGCTAATTGCATGTATTTGCGGGTGCATTCTTGCAGAAATTAATAAATCTAAATTAGAAATAAAGTACTTCATTTTCTTGCAATTTTTAGTTGAAAAAAGAAATATATTATTATTTACTAATCCATTCTTAATGTCCATAGCAACCTTAAAATCAGAGTCTTCTTTTCTTGTTACATGCGGAATTAAAATAATATTAATATTTTTATTGGAAGAAATTTTTTTCAAAAAAGAGGTACTTTGCTCAATGTAATCCTTGTATGACAAATTTAAATATCTATGTACCAAACCACTAGTTACGAATCCTATGTTCATTTTTTCTGGTTTAATATAATCTTTTATATCAATAGTTTCTTTCTTTAAAATAAAAGCAATATCAGGAAATAATTTAATTTTATTTTTGTGAGATGGAATATTGCCATAAGAATATTTATCTCTAATATAAAAAAAATCAATACTCTTGAAAATATAATTAAATAAAATTTGATAAAATTTATTAAAAGGACCTAATGTATGACTTAAAAATATTTTTTTAATTTTTATATTTCTTACATAATAAACTGGCAAAAAATTTGACAAAAAAGATTTTAATCCATATATGCTACTAAAATTATCACCCCCTCTGACTATGACTAGATGAGCATTTTTAATTATACGTATCTTATATTTTAAATATTTTGGTAGAAAATTAAAAAATATATTTGGAAAAAAGCTAAAAATAACTAAAAATAAATTTTCGAAAAACATATTTATAAATCCTAGTTTTTTGCTGGGTTGTCTAATAAAAGATTTTATTACATTTACATTTTTATATTTTAAAATATCTTTTTGTATTTTAATTTCATTATTATAATCTAACGAAAAAATATAAATTATAAAATCTTGATTTATGTTTTTAATTAAATCAATAGTAGAACATATCAATGATTGATCTCCTAAATTTTTAGAACTTGAATGATTTAAAATAACAATTGTCTTATTTTTTTCATTTAAAATTTTCATATTTTAATTTTCATAAATTTTATAACTCTTTATTCCAACTTTATCCCATAATCTTTCCATTTTCATTTCTTCAACTTCATTTTTGAATTTATCTTGATTTTCAAAAAATTCTTTTAATTTTTGAGATAAATCTTCTGAAGTTTTCTTGAAAATCGTTCCTATTGGCAAAATTTTATCAAACACATCGCTTGCCAAAAACGGTTTTTCATATCCAATTGCCAAAGACAAAGGTCCGCTAGAAGACATTGCTATGGTATAAGGCGCTAACGCAATATCGCAAGCTGAATAATAATTTATTATATCACACTCATCAATAAACCCAATCCAGCGAAATTGATTTTCTGGGATTAAACTTTTAGCTTTATCTTCCAATCTTTTATACTCTTTTAAATAATTTTTATCATCTTTTAATTTGGGATGTTTACCTGCTCCGATTATTAAAAAGGCATTCTTGTTCAACTTGCAATATTCAGAAAAACCGTCAATTAATAGATCAATTCCTTTATAGCCAGTCAGATATCCCATGAATAGGCAAGTATCTTTCTTTTCATCCAATCCTAATTTATTATAAGCTACGATTTTGTCTATTGTTTTTAAATCTTCAACACCGTGACAGATAACTTCTATTTTATCTTTTTTAATATGATATTCATCAGCTAAAATATTTTTGAAATACTCTTCATGAACAATAATTTTTTTTGACCAAAGACATAGTGGTTTATAGATAATATAAAAAGCGATTTTGGTTAGCCAAACTGGCAAATTGGAATTATTTTCTTTGATAAAACTTTTATCAATTTTTCTTAAAGAAACAACACCGTGCAAAGTAATAATCAACCTGTATTTTTTAAGCAGAAACAAAAGCCATTGCAATAAATATGCTGTTAAAACTCCACCGAATAAAGCTAGCTCTTGTTGAATATGGATAACATCTGGTTTTATTTTTTTAACTTCTTTTAAAATTTGAAAGAAATATTTTGGATTTTTGTCAAAACAACGGATTACTGTAATATTATCCTCTGTGTATTTTTCATATTTTCCATCAATTTTATTACACAAAATAAAAACTTTATCATTTTCTTGATACGGAATGCTTGTGATCAAATTTTTGGTATAAGAAGCAACACCGCCCGCGCGAGAATGTTTTTTGTTCTTTTCGGGATATATTGAGATGTGAATTATTTTCATAGAATTAAAAAGTCTATAAAGTTAAAAGTCGGAAAGTCTATAAAGTCCTTAAAGTTTGATTTTATGACTTTACAGACTTCTGACTTTCCTTCATTGCTTTTATTTTATAATCACTGCAAGGACAGAGACCATCTTTGATCCAGTCTTCGCAGGGGCATTGGAGTTTTAGATTGCATAGGCAATGACCGAGTTTTTTTGCTAGATCATGTGTTTCTTTTATTATTTGTTGTTCTGTTTTTTGTTCTTCTGTTTTTTCCATGGTGGTTCTTAGTTTGATTAAGTGTTATTGCTTTCTCCACAAGGTCGAAAAATATTGTAGAAGATTGAAAAATATTTGGTAGTTATTATATTTAAATATTGTTTGACTGTTGGCAGGAACTGGTTTGCCTGTCCGCCTTG
>JAGLIM010000067.1 GCA_023142995.1 Minisyncoccota bacterium
TAAAACCTATGACTAAAAAACAAACTATCTTCAGTGCAATTCAGCCTTCGGGAGAATTGCATATTGGAAATTATCTTGGAGCGCTTAAAAATTTTGTTGAGCTTCAGGATAAATATGATTGCTTTTTCTTTATCGCAGATTATCATTCAATTTCAGGAGAATATAATCCGAAAGAAAAATCAAAACAAATTTTTGATCTAGCGCTGGATTTTTTAGCAATTGGACTTGATCCTCAAAAATGCACCATTGCCGTCCAATCACAAATTCCAGAACATACTGAACTGGCTTGGATATTCAATACTGTCACTCCCCTTGCAGAGTTGCAGAGAATGACACAGTTCAAAGACAAATCTCAAAACCAAGATCAAAATATTAATATGGGATTACTTGATTATCCAGTCCTACAAGCTGCTGATATTTTAATATATAAAGCTTACGGCGTACCAGTCGGACAAGATCAAATTCAGCATATTGAACTGACCAGAAAGATCGCACGATTTTTTAATAATAAATTTGGAGAAACTTTTCCAGAGCCGAAAGATCTGATTACCAAAACTCCAAAAATTATGAGCCTTATTGACCCAACAAAAAAAATGAGTAAGTCGCATGGAAAGAAGTCTTGTATCGGAATTAATGATGAGCCAGAAATGATTAAGAAGAAAATGAGAAAAGCGGTTTCAACCACTGAATACAATGAAGACATTTACAGCTTTTATGCATCATTATTAGAAAATTTCGGAACTGAAAAAAATAAGAAGTATTTTCTTGAACAATTCAAAAATAAAGACATAAAATTCTCCGAACTAAAAGACGCACTTGCAGAAGATATCTCTAATCACTTCAAAGATTTTAGAGAAAAACGAAAAGAACTTGAGAAAGATCCAGAAAAAGTGAAAAATATTTTGAGCGAAGGAGCTGAAAAAGCAAGAGTGATCGCAAAAAAAACAATGAGAGAAGTGAAGGAAAAAGTTGGAGTGATTATGGGATAATTTTTTTCCGAAATCACGTTAACACACCCCTAACCCCTTTCGAGATGGGAATCAAAACTTATAAAGCTAACAGATATTCACGCCGTTGGCTCCAGTCTCCTGACTAGAGCCTTTTGTGATTTCAAAAAAGATTATATTAAACAGATAGCTTTAAGAAACAGATAGCTTAGAAAAATATCTAGTTCAAGTCAGAGACATTGAACTAACACAAAGAAAAATAATATAGAAAAATAGGAAATTGAGATTCTTATAACTTCTTATAGATAAAACTTCCATAAAAAAATTGCAATATACTATACTGCAATCAATTCTTGTTTCAATTCTAAAGAATATCCTGGTCCTAAAAAAAATAATGACCCAGCTAAACAATCAGCTAAACAAGTGTTTCTCAAAGTAGGATTAGAATCATGTTTTTGCATAAGATCTTTTGCTTCTTTGCAGATCTCATTTTTATTATCAAAACATGGTTTTCCTATACACTCTTTATCACATAGAATGATTATTTTCATAGCTGCTAATAGCTCAATTATTACTTCTTCCTCAGAAGGATCAATACGAATTAAAAAATCTTTATTCTTAATTTTCGACCTTCCTGCTGGTATTACAGAAAATAACATTTTCTCCTCCTATAAAAATACTTTTTATTTTTTCGCTTTTTATTTTTTGGTCTTCTACTAATACTACGATAAACACCATTCTCTTATATTCTTTCTTAATGCCCAGTTCCACCGTCAGGATTGAATATTTCACAAAAATGTTCGTCATCATCGTCACACGGAAAACTACATCTTTCGCATTTTGTTTCCTTTAATCTCTGCTGCTCTTCCCAATCCCAATCTGGTTCCTTATCTGAAAGTCTCATATCACATTACTCCATATTAATTTTTGTTTTGATTATTTAAAATTGGACAAAATTTTTTGCCAATAAAAAAATAATCCCGATACTTCGGGATTATCTTTTTATAAGCAACAAATGCAAAATAGAAAAACAAGGGAAGAGAAACCGCAATTTACTTTTTCTGAATCTTACTAGCATTAGTCGTTTTTAAATTTATTACCTCTAATTTTCAGAATACTCCAAACAAAAATATCCGTCAAGATAAGGTTATCCACACTATCGTTTAAACGAAATAACAACTAATTCCTATTAAAAACGTATCTTTTATAGCTATAATAATTGAAAAATATTACAAGTGATGTTGCTATCATTTTTGAGATATTCAGCCATATAATATCAGAAAAATAAGACTGGCTTACATAAGTAGTAAAACTATATACAATAAGTATATTTATAACAATTCCTACAATGCTTATCGCTAAAAAGACCTTGTATCTTGATTCTTTTTCATTATCTCTAAATGTCCACTTTCTGTTCAAATAATAACTATTTATATTAGCGACTAAAAATGAGATCGCACTAAAAACAGCCGCAAAGAAACCTTTGTTAAATCCTGTTATATAACTTAATGAATTTAAAATTATTATATCAACCAAAAAATTCAAACTACCTACAATTGAAAACTTTGCAAACCTTTTTGGATGACGGTTTTTTAAAAGTTTCATAAAATGTTAAATAATTTTTCCAATTCCCTCTCTTAAATGAACTTTTGGCTCAAAACCAAAATATTCTTTAGCCTTAGAAGCATCAGCTAATGTTTCTTGGACATAATTCTGAATAGGATTTTCTTTATAAACTGGCTTAATATTAGTATTAAGAATTTCATTGAGAATATCAACTAGCTCATTCAAACTATAACATTTTCCAGTTCCAAGATTAAAAACACCACTATCTATATCGCTCTTCATTCCAAGCTTAAAACCATTATTAATATCATCTACATAAGTAAAATCCCTGGTTTGTGTTCCATCTCCATAGATCAGCGGAGATTTTCCTTTCTTCATATCCCATAAGAATTGTGAAATAAGATTAGCAAAATTCTTTTTCGCTTCTTCATGAGGACCATATACACTAAAAAATCTAAATCCAATGGCTCTAACACCATAAAAGTCATTATAAAGCTTTGCAATTCTCTCCATTAAATAACGCGCTTCGGTATAAAAGTCTTTAACCATAACTGGCATATCTTCTTTAAAAGGAGGAGTATTACCATTATATACTGATGAAGAAGATGCATAGATAACTTTACAATTTTCTCTTTTAGCAAGTTCAAGAATTTCTATAAAGTCATTAACTGCTCCTCCTACAAGAGATTTATCATCCCGATATAGCTGTGTTGTAGAAGGAACTCCATAGTGATAAATTTCATCCAAACCTTCTAATTCTTTTATTTTTAAAACCTCTGAACAAGAAATTTCAATAAATTTTATTTTATCCATCACATCAGAAATATTATCCATACTCCCTGTAGAAAGATTATCAACAACAATTATTTCATGACCATCTTTGATCAAGTCGTGAATTAGATTAGAACCGATAAATCCAGCTCCACCAGTAATTAATATTTTCATATTTTTATTTTTTATAATTAAATTAGAAATGTCATTTCAGTGAATATTTATTCCACTGACAGAATTAATGTCATTCTGAATTTATTTCAGAATGACAATAACAAGCTCAGAATAACAAAATCTGTTAGCAGATTACCTAACATCTACAGAAATAACATTTTTACAGCAATTTCACTTTCCCATCTTTTTCCAATTTCTCCACAACGGTTTTAACGAGTTGAGAATTATTCTTGTCACATATTAATATAGCATCATCTGTATCAACAATGATCAGATCTTTCAGTCCGACAGTAGTAATAAATTTCTTACAGCCATAAACAAGCAAGTTTTTTGATCCAATATCTAAATGCTCGCCTTTTACGAAATGACTATCTTTTCCGATCAAAGAATCTTTAAGAACTGACCAACTTCCAACGTCACTCCATCCTAGATCTGCCTCAATGACAACTGATTTGTGATCATTTTCCATTATCCCATATTCCACCGAAGTCATATCCATTAACGGATATTCTTTATCAAGCACTTTCTTAAATTCAGAAGTACCAACTACTTTTCTGATCTTGCATAGTCTTTCATATGAATCTGGAATAAACTTTTTAAATCTATCAATAATCGCTGAAGTTTTCCATAAATAAATGCCAGCGTTCCACAAAAAATCATTTTCCTGATAATATTTTTCGGCAGTTTCTAAGTCTGGTTTTTCAATAAATTTTTCGATTTTATAGAATTTTAGATTATTTTTACTTTTTTCTGTAACAATTGTTTTTTTCTGATGTTTTATATAGCCATATCCAGTTTCAGGTCCAGTCGGCTTAACTCCAACAGCAACTAGATAATCTGGATTATTGTTTAAAAAAGCTTCTGCTTTTTTTAGAACCCTAATAAGTTCTTTTTCTTTTTTAATATAATGATCCGATGGAAAAACAGCCATTATCTCATCAGCCCCTTGATTAGAAAAGATAGCTGAAGCAAGCGCAATACAAGAAGCTCTTTCTCTGAAAGCTGGTTCTCCTATAATATTATCTACTGGTAATTTAGGCAGTTCATTTTCAATTTCGCTAACATAAGATTCGTTAGTAGCAATATAAATATCTTTAAGTGGAAAATCGTTTTGAATCCTGTCCACAGTTTCTTGTAGCATCGTCCTATTGCTAATCAACTTTTGAAATTGTTTCGGTTTGTTTTTTCTGGAAACTGGCCAAAGTCTTGTTCCTTTTCCACCAGCTAATATTAAAAATTTCATTTATATAAGTTAAAATAATTACTGTCATCCTGAACTTGATTCAGGATCTTTTTTATTCTTGGCTTAGATTATCCTATTTCAAAATTATCTTTCATCTACAACGCAAACACGATTATTCTTTTATTTTTTAAAAAAAACAGCAATCGCGTTTTCATCCTAATCCAAAGATTTAGTGATCTATAGATTAAATTAGCGTAAGAACTAATAGATTCTGAAACAAGTTCAGAATGACAAAAATAATAAATCACTTGTTTAAACCATCCAAATGAATCCATTTACTTTGCAAATAATATCCAAAAAGCTTTCCTTCTTTTGCTAAAGATGGAAAAAGATCTTTTTCTAAACTCAAGCATTTATAAGAAGCTAATTTGCAAACCTCTCTCTCAACTAAATAAACCCCGGCATTTATCAAATACGATTCTTCTTTTCCCTTTTTCGGTTTTTCTATAAAATCAACTATCTTGTTTCCGTTTAATTTAATCGTTCCAAGCGCAGATGGCTCTTTAACAGAAACCATTGCAATCGTACAAGCTCCTTCTGTTTTTTTATGAAAATCAAACATCTCTTGCAAATTAATATCACAGAACACATCTCCGTTCATCATTATAAATGTTTCATCTATAATATTAATCAAATATCTTAAAACGCTTGCAGTTCCAGTATCTTTTGGAAGATAAGAAACTTGCAGTCCAAATTCAGATCCGTCTCCAATTTGATTTTTTACTTCTGACGATAAGTTACCAGCTGAAATTATAATTTCTTCAATTCCCTGTTTCTTAAGCCAATCAAAAATATATTCAACAAACATTTTTCCCCTACATTCAGATAATATCCTTGAAATTGGTTTTAAACTCTCCTTTTGCGTAATTCCCTTTCCCCCAGCAAGAATCACAGCCTTCTTTATCTTCCGCTTCTTAAAATTCTTAGACAACAAAAACTCAATAGCATGTGAACGGTTTTTAATCTCAATTCCATCAACGATACTATCAATATTTTTTAATAAATCTTCTTTAAGAGTAATTGTTACCCTTGAACGTTTTCTTGCCATAAAATAAAATTATATTTTCAATGTGTTGTTTGTCATACTTTGTCATACAAATATAATAGCACAGTTTTAAAATTATGCAAGCGCTCGTCAACAAAAAACAATCTATTTTTTGTTTCAAAAAAAGAGCTTTTTATGCTCTTAAAAATCTCTAAAAACAAAGATCATACTTGGAGTCCTCACGAAAGTGAGGATGAAATTTCACAAGATTAGTGAACTTTTTCTATTCTTTTTCAATAACAGATCTTAGATTATACTTTTCAAGAGTTTCATACAGATCTCTTTGCGCTAGCTCTTCAAAGTCATTTTTAACTTGACTAAGCTTAGTAGGAGTTATAGCAAAAGCGTCGCCATAAACTTTGCTTTTTAAAGGGTCTGTTCCAGAAGGTCTAAAATCAAATTCAGTAACCACGGGAGTGAAATTATCTTTTTGTTCAAATGTCATAATTACACCCTCTGGCCTTTTCTTTCCCCTCGCCAACAATTCTTCTGTTAATATGATCTTATCCAAACAACACCATGTGTCTTTGTATGCAGGCATAATTTCTGATAATATTTCTGTCACTTTTTGCTTTGTTATTTGCTCATTACCAACAGCCCCTGCTAATGAAAAAAAGAAGTTATTAAAATTAGTTTTGATCGCACTTGCCTTCTTCATCTCTATTTGTTGATTTTCATAGTCCATCTGCGCAATTACGCCTTGCGGTGTTCCATGAATAATATCTAATCTGAAATCTATTTTAGATACCAAATTATATTTTTTGAAACAGTTATCTAAAAAGTTAACAATAATATAATCTGAACTATTTTCCAAGTATAGCTTTGACGAACAAATAAGTTCCGAGATCAATGAATCAGCAGCGCTTTTCTCTGGCATGATCATTACTTTTTCTCCCAAAATATTCTGACACTCCTTGTTCATTCCAGCAACTCTTCCCCCGCTCTCCTCCTGCGCGCAATGTATGCGAACACGTTTAGTTCTATTTATCTCTACTTTATTGCCAAGTGAATCTATCAGAATCAATTCTGGTTTATCTGTGTTAAAGTACCACTTTTCTACTTTACTTTTTAATGCTGTTAAATTTTTAAATCCAACAAGAGATATCATTTTTTCTAAACCCTTGATAGAATCAGCAAACTCACTCCAAGCACGCCACGAAACATAAGTAATTAAATAAAGAGAAAAATAATCATTCCAGATTCCTTTGCTCTTCATCAATTCATAATCAAAAATATCTAAGCATAAAAAAACTTTATTTGGGCTTGGTGCCGCAAGTATCTTATTGCCATCTAACTGATAATACTGAATGCCATATTCATCAAGCAAATCAATGTCTTTCTTGCCCATAATTTGTTTTATCACAAATCTATCTGAATCTGGATCACATTCATATATTTTAGTTCCGAACGGCTTACCTTTCAACAATTCAGGATAAGAAATTGTGTTAACCACGTCAGGTATCGTTGTATCTACTCCTAGATGTTCTATGTCATATAAATTTTTACCTGTTTTTCTATCAGATGATCTAACAACAATAAAACCAGTGTTAAAAAGACTATCTTCTTTTTCATAAAACCATTCGAAAATATCTTGGTTAATTTTTAGCTCGGAAAAAATTGGCTTTAAGGTTTTAGCTAAACTACCGCTTAAGGCATTAATGATAATCTTATGGCCACAAGAAGCTGCTTTGTTTACAATCTCAACATCTTCCTTAGTTATATTTAATGTTGAAGAATAAAGTTTAGCTATTTTTTCGTAAGACAAATTATTCAAGATATTCGGATGATCACTTTTTGATATTTTAATTTTATATTCTTTTTTACCTTTATATATGTCATCATTGATAATTCTGTTAAGTATTATCCTATAATTTTCATACACATCCGGTAATATTTGAGATCCATCTGATGCAAGCACTTTCCTGCCACACACATAATTTGAAGAATGACTAGAAGTATAATATGTCGCACCAGTTGCGCCGAGCAAAAAAGATAGATAAGAAAATATATAAATTGCAGTAGTGTCAGAATATTTTTCAAGAGTAATAACTTTTATACCACTCTGCGCTAAAATTCTTGTTTCCATTTGAACAAAAGAACTTGTATGTGGCCTTACCTCTCCGCCAACGATCTTCACTGGAGTCTCTCTGATAAGCTCAATTATGCTTTCTAATTTCAATTTATAGATATCTTCAATAATCTCAACATTTTCCTCTGGTATATTTTTTCTAAGAGACTGGCAAAGTTCATTTATATTAACATTCTCTAACTTCTTTTTAGTTTCTTTGTGAATTTGTTTTAAAAATTCTACTTCTGCCTGCACCAAGATAGCAAGAAACAGATCGTTATACATTTTCTGAGGATTTTGACTATTATAAATATCCACAAAAGCTCGTATTCCAGCAGTAGAATTCTGAGATTTTACTAAAAAATCATTAAGATGATCCTTTAATTTATATTCATTTGCTATTTTTTCATCAATTATAAATTCCTGTGAATTGTTATTCTCTAAATCAAAAATAGGACCAACGTTTGGGTGCTGTTTTTTATAACTAAGCCAACTATCTTTGAAATCCTGCAACAACTTTTCCTTTAACCTCAATTGGTTTTTTTGAACAGTTTGCCACTGCCCTTTTTGTTGCAAGTTGTATAAATTTTCTAATTCTTTTTGATTAATAACTGTCATTTATGATTTTTATAATAAATTAAATTTCATAGACACAAATACAAAGCATTGACTGGAATCCTCACGAAAGTGAGGATGAAGCTTCACAAAGCTAGTGAATTTCAAAAGGATTGTGATATTTTCAGTCTAAAGACTGATAAACCTTGGGATTACTTCCTTACTTTCGCAAGAACTCCACAACATTATTCTTGTGTCTTAAATTACGAAACTTCTGCGTTAATTATATCTTTTGCCTTATATAAATCTTTGATAGTATAATCAGCTAACTTTGATTCTGTCATTATGTCAATTCCTTGCGGTCTTTT
>JAGLIM010000068.1 GCA_023142995.1 Minisyncoccota bacterium
GGCTTTATCTCTTGAAGTGATAATTATATTTTCAAAAAAACCTGTTATTTTCGAATTGTTAATTTTAGCTTTTTGTGGCACGGTTATGCCGAATGAAAGTAAAATTAGATCTTTTTTTTGAAAGCTTCCAGCAAAATCAAAAAAGTCAGAATAAACAAAATCACTTAGATCATTTAATATTAGATCTATCTCATTTTCAACTTTTGTTTTATCAAATGGTTTAATTTCACTTAATAGATCAATTATTATTTTAGAATCGAAATTACCCACTTTTTCTTTACATCTCTGATATGCTTTAAAAAATTCTTCTTCAGTAAAATTAAACTTCTTAACAATTGCTAAAAACTCTCGCATCAGTCTATACGTATTAAAGATCGTATCATCAAAATCAAGAATTATTTTCATTATTTTATCCTTTTTTATTTAATTATACTCCTTCACTTTAAAAGTTAATTTTTAACACAAGCTTGCAGCATATTATACAAGATTATTTTAACGAAAAAGCATAGGCATCTTTACTTGTTAATTCATTTATGATCTTTTCTGCTTGAGACAAATTTTTTATTACAAAATTTGTTCTTTCTGATTTTAAATTAGAACAAACTCCTCTTGATCTTTCAATTTTTATCGTAACAATCCCTGTTAATAATCTCTCCGCTTGATCGATCTCAGATGCTCTATCGTCTATAAAGAATAATCTTTCTGTGGAATATTTTCTATAGATCAATTCTAACTTTTTCATTCTATTATCAGTTATATATATCTTGTTAAAAAAATTATTTATTTTCAATTTTTCAATTTTCTCTTTACAAAAAGATATTGTTCCAGACGAAAAAAGTATAAGATCTTTTTTTCTAAAATTATTAACAAATTTATAGAAATCAGAATAAATAAAGTCATCAGAATCCTCCAATAATGAAGTTATTTCTGTTGTAACTTCCATTTTGTTGTTAAGATCAAATTTTATAAGCAAGTCAATAATTTCTTTTTGATCAAAATTTGATCTCTTTGTCTTTGCTTTTTTGTAGATTTCTTTAAATTCTTCAGATTTATGTCCAGCTTTTTTCAAATTATCCAAAAGCTCCTGTATTAGCTTATGTGTATTAAAAACCGCACCATCAAATCCTATAACTATTTTCATGGTATTAAATTGTTAAATTGTTAAATTGTTATATATAATAACAATATAGTAATAGAATTCTATTTATTGCTTCTAATATAAATGTCTTGTGTTGGATATGGAATCTCTATATTCTCCTCTTTGAACTTTTTATAAACTTTTTCATTTATTTGTGTTTTAACAGCAAACTTCTTTTGAGGACTATCAACCCAAGTCACGATCAAAAAGTCTAGTCCAAAATCTCCTAGCTCACTTAAAAATACAGAAGGAGCAGGTGTTTCTTCGACCTCAGAAATACTGTTAACTATTTCAAGAAGTATTTTTTTAACCTTATCAATATCAGAACCATAAGCAACTTTTATTGCCACTTTTTCTTTTATTTTTGAAGCAGGCTGATTATAATTTATAATTTTAGAATTTGCAATTTTGCTATTCGGCAAAATAACCACGGTCTCATCAAATGTTTTAATTCTTGTAGATCTAATTCCTATTTCTAGGACATCTCCAATCTCTCCACTTTCAAGCTGAATACGATCACCTACTCTGAAAGGCTTATCAAAATAAATTGAAATTCCTCCAAAAAGATGAGATAAGGTGTCTTGCGCCGCAAAAGCAATTACAAAACCCATAATTCCAGCCGATGCTAATAGAGGTGTAATATCAATATTCCACATTTTAAGCAAAAACATTATACCAGCAAAATAGATAATTATATTACTAAGCTTTTGAAATAACGGCATTAGCTCGTC
>JAGLIM010000069.1 GCA_023142995.1 Minisyncoccota bacterium
TCTGGAAAAATCATCAGAATATTTTGATAATATGCCGATATAGCTGAAAGACTGATAAACACCAAGAAAAACAACAGAATAGAATATAGGCATATTTAATATCTTCATTATCTTATCATCTGTATCGTTCTTAGTTTTTGATGTTAGAACTTTAAATACTTTATTAAACAAAAAATTTGTGATTTGCGCAAGAATAAAAAAGACAACCAAAATAACAATAGCAATAATATAAGATGCTATAGTTATCCCAGTATAAGCCCCTATCATTTGATTTAATTGGCTAAAATAATCAGTCATAAACGTTTTTATTAATTATTATGACTTTATTATAGCAGAAATTTAGAATTCTATAAAGAGTAGCCCTTATTAATTATTGACAAAAATATATATATTATGTTAATCTTCAAAACAATACAATAAAAAAAGGAGAATAACAATGAGAATGGTAATAGTGGCTATGCTAATAATAGCAATAATAATGTTTTCTTTAGGATGTACTGATAATCCTACATCATCTAAGCTCGAAAAGGCAGGCTGCGCGGAGAATCCTCCTGGTCCTGAATCCTTATTTGCTTTAGTTGGAATAATCGTAGTAGCGATTTATATTCTGAAAAATAGAGATGATGATAAAAAGAAGAAAAAGAAAAATATTAAATATGAAGAAGAGTATAGGTAATACTATGCTCCTTATTTTTTATCTAAATTAATGGTTTAATAATCAAAACTTTATTGACAAAAGAATTACTTATGCTAATCTTTTTAAAAAGAGGAATATCCAATTGGAGGAAAAATAAAATTGAATATAAAACAAGCAAGATTTGTACTTGCAATATTTCTATTTTTTACAGCAGCAAGTGTTTACTTTTATGCTACCAATGAACCTCTTCTAAAAAGTGCTGATGTAAACAATATAGAAACGGATATGGATACAAATATAGAAGAAGATAAATATATGCCAGTGTTTATCATAATATTGATTTTCTTTGTAGCCTATATTATAGATTATTTCCTTAGAAAGATAAAAGGAATATAAAAAGCAAGGAGGTACAAATATGGAAATATTAATGACTAAGGATACAGTGACTATAATAATTTTGCTTTTAATAGCCGTTAATTCTGCCATAAAAGGCAATCACGGCTGGTATAGATAAGGAAGCCAATTCCTTATCTTTTTTATTCATAATTCATAATTTGTAATTTGTAATCCTAATTATAGATTGACCTAAATAAAATTTTAAAGTAAGCTTTAATTAAGGTCATCGGTAACAAAGTCAAAAGCAGTAAGACTGGTCGTTAGGCATAAGTCATTGATTTAAAAATAAACTTGTGACTTAAAACTTATGACTATTCTTACTGCTAATAACTTTGTTACTTATGACCAAATATTTGCAGATTAATCTCTGAACTACAAGCAACTAACTACTTAATATTAAAATCATGGGATTTTCAGTTGGAATTGTTGGTTTGCCAAATGTTGGTAAATCAACACTTTTCAAAACTATAACCAAAAAAGAGATTGATATTTCAAATTATCCATTTTGCACAATAGATCCAAATGTCGGGATTGTTAAGGTTCCTGACGAAAGACTTCAAAAGCTTGCTGAGTTTTCAAAAAGTAAGAAAATAATTCCTACAGCTATTGAGTTTGTAGATATTGCTGGACTCGTAAAGGATGCTCATAAAGGAGAAGGATTAGGAAATAAGTTTTTAGCAAACATTCGAGAAGTAGATATGATCGTACATATTGTACGCGGATTTTCCAATGAGAATATTATCCATGTTGATGGAAAAATTAACCCTAACGATGATATTGAAACAATTAATCTCGAACTTATTTTAGCTGATCTAGAGACAATTAATAAAAGTTTATTAAAAATCCAAAAAGATGTCAGAGCAGGGAAAAAAGAAGCAATCGAACTTCAAAACGTTCTTGAAAGATATAGACTAACACTTGAAAATGAAAAATTTGCAAACAGCGTTGAATTAAATAAAAATGAAGAAAAATTAATCAAAGGATTGCAACTTTTAACAAACAAGCCAATTCTTTATGTTGTAAATGTGAGTGAAGAGCAAAAGATAGATAAAGATGAACTTCTATCAGAAATTAAAAGTAAACTTTTTATACCAATTAAGTTTGAGCTTGATCTCATGGATCTGTCAAAAGAAGAAATTCAGGAATTTAAACAAGAAACAGCATTGGACAAGAATATTTCAACTCTGGATGATCTTATAAAAAAATGCTACGACCTTTTAGGACTAATCACATTTCTTACAACAGGAGAAGATGAAACTCGCGCTTGGACTGTTGTAAAAAATTCAACCGCTCCACGAGCAGGAAATGCAATTCATGGCGATTTTGAAGAAAAATTTATTCGTGCTTCTATTATCAATTGGCAAAAACTACTAGACTCTAACTCAATACAAAATGCAATCGACCAAGGACTTCTACGCACCGAAGGCAAAGAATATATCGTCCAAGATGGAGATGTTATTGAGTTTAAAATATAAATTAAATTGTTAAATGGCTAAATTGCTAAATTGTTATTTTTAAAAATATAATAAAAGCAAAAGCTTAATTTTCAATAATCAATTTTCAATTTTCAATCAATGATTAAATTTTCAATTTTCAAACTTTATTAAAATTCTAATTCTTTAATTTCTAAATTTTCATTATTTAAATCGTTGTATTCGCCAGTCCAAGGATAGCCTACTTTAAAGGAAGAATTTAGTAATTGAAAATTTATTGAAAATTGTGAATTGAAAATTGAAAATTGTCTTGCCTCCTCTCTTGCCAAAACCAAAACTCTATGTTATTTTATAGATACTAGATATATGGTGTATATATAAATATACATCCAAAGGTCCATATATATCTGTATTTTTTGTGTCAAATTTAAAACAAGCTAATAAATTGTCATTCTGAACTAAATTCAGAATGACAAACAATTTAACAATTTACAAAATATGAATAATTACGAATTACTTTACATTCTGCCATCAGCAATGACAGGAGCAGAAATTAAGACTACTTTCTTAGAGATCGAAAAGAAAATTGAAGGTTTCGGAGGAAAAAAACTTACAACACTGTTAGATCATCCGTTTTTATTAAAAACTGAAGTATCTAAAGAAGAAGCAGATGAGTTAAAAGATCTCCCAATAATCAAGAAAAAGTTAGCATATCCAATTGAAAAAAATAGATTTGGATTTTACTGTCTTTACAATTTCAGTGGTGAAGGAAAGATATTGCAAGAATTAGACAAATATTTCAGAATGAATAACAATGTTCTCAGACACATTATTGTTCAAGAAGATCCTATGAATAAAGAAGAGTTGAAACAACTTCAAAAGCTTTTTGCACGAAAAAAAGCAGAGCAAGATAAAGAAGAAATGGCAACTATGAAAGAAGAAACTAAAAAGATTGAAGCGCCTGAAGAAGTGAAAGAAGTACAAGCACCCAAGGAAAAGGTTAAAAAGATCGAAGCGCCTGAAGAAGTGAAAGAAGTACAAGCGCCTGAAGAGACTAAAAAAATCAAAGAGCCTGAAAAAGCTAAGGAAGCTAAAGTCACTAAAGAAAAAGCTAAAGAGAAACCAAAAGAAGAAAAGAAAGCTACAAAAAATAAAAAGGCAAAGATCAAACTTGAAGATTTAGAAGAAAAATTAGATGAAATTCTTGAAGATACAATGTTATAAAAATACATTACTATATTGTTAAATTATTATAAAAACAGTTCAGCAATATAGTATTAATAAACTTAACAATAAAAATATGAATTTCAACAAAGCAATAGTAATTGGCAGGGTAACAAGAGACCCTGAAATAAGAACGACTCCGAATGGTCAAAATGTAGCTTCAATCGGTATTGCCACAAACAGAGTTTGGAATACAAACAGTGGAGAAAGGCAAGAAAAAGTAGAATTTCATAGCATTGTTGCCTGGGGAAAGCTTGCAGATATTTGTAGTCAATATTTATCAAAAGGTCAATTAGTTCTTTTTGAAGGAAGACTGGAAACAAGGACATGGGAAGGTCAGGATGGAATAAAAAGATCTAAAACTGAAATAATTGCAGAGAATATGCAAATGGGACCAAGAACAAAACCTAACGGAAGCGGAGAAGAAAATGCATCCTATCAAGCTGAAAATAAAAGTACTGCTAACAATAGCCAAAACCAAGATGCAAACGATGGAAATGATAATAATAAAGAAGAAGAAATAAAAATTGAAGATATTCCATTTTAAAAAACTATTAATTAAACATTCATTATGAATCACAATCAGAATCAAAATCAGAACAACATACAAATAAAAAGGCAATGTTTATTTTGTATTGAAAAAGAAAGGAAAGTTGATTATAAAGACCCTCAGACACTTAGAAGATTTCTATCTCAACGAGCTAAAATATTACAACCAAAAAGAACTGGAGCCTGTACAAAACATCAAAGACATGTTGCAAACGCAATCAAAAGAGCAAGATTTATGGGACTTTTGCCATATGTTTCAAAATAGATAGTCAAGATAAAATATAAAAAACATACCGATTTTTAATGTCGGTATGTTTTTATTTGTAAAAAATAAATTAGGTTTTACAAATATATACGCTAGCGCGTATCCCGGAGTCCTTGCAATAGCAAGGGTGAAATTTCATAGGATTAGTGAACTTCTAAAGTATTATGATATTTCTCCCTCACTGGAGTTTATGCTGAATTTAGTTCAGTATGAGGACTCCGGGATATCGAAATCCCTATACTTTAAATTATGTTCTATTCACAAACAACATAATGCAAAGCTCACTTAGTCCTAGAGTCGATAATACCTGGATACAGAAAATGAATTACTCCAAAATTGAAAGTACTCCAAAAAAGACTAAATGAAATTGGATCTGAATTAAACATTCTCCGCTTCTTTCTTAACGGCTTCCTTTATTTTGGAGATAATTTCATTCGCAATCTTTGGATTTTCTTTCAAAAATCCTTTACTGGCTTCACTGCCTTGACCAAGTTTATTCTCTCCATAGTTATACCAAGCTCCACCTTTTTTAATTATGCCATATTTAACTCCAGAATTTAAGATATCTCCATAATATGAAATTCCTTCATTATACATAATATCAAATTCAGTGGTTTTAAAAGGAGGAGCTACCTTATTTTTCACAATCTTGACTTTTACTCTATTTCCGATTATATCTTCTCCTTTTTTTATTTTCGCCGATTTTCTGACTTCAATTCTAACTGATGAATAGAATTTAAGAGCGTTTCCTCCTGTTGTTGTTTCTGGGTTTCCAAAAACAACTCCAATTTTCATTCTTATTTGATTTATGAATATAACAGTTGTATTTGATTTATGCGTAATTCCAGCAAGTTTCCGAAGTGCCTGACTCATCAGTCTTGCCTGAAGACCCATATGAGAAGCTCCCATCTCACCTTCAATTTCAGCTTTTGGAGTAAGCGCCGCCACTGAATCAATAACAACCATCTCAACAGCTTCTGATCTAACTAGAGCTTCTACGATCTCTAAAGCCTGTTCTCCACTGTCCGGCTGAGAAATTATCAGATCATTTGTTTTAACTCCTATCTTTTTTGCATATTCAGGATCAAGAGCGTGTTCCGCGTCCACAAAAGCAGCTGTTCCGCCTTTTTTTTGCAATTCAGAAATAATGTGTAAAGATAATGTTGTTTTACCACTAGACTCAGGACCATAAATCTCTATTATCCTTCCTTTAGGAATTCCACCACCAAGAGCAATATCAAGTGAGATTGAACCAGTTAGAGTGAACTCAATGTCCAACGCTTTTGCTTCTCCAAGTTTCATAATCGCTCCTTCACCAAATCTAGTTTTAATTTCATCTAGTGTTTCTTTTATTAACTTTTCTTTTTTTTCATCATTTGTATTTTTTTTATTAACTTTTTTGTCTTCTTCTTTTGCCATAAATTTATTTGTTAGAAGTTAAATTAAATTAAATTAAATTGCTAAATTGTTTATTATAAATATAATATTTTTCGACCTTGTGGAGAAATTATTTGCGCTGAGTTCTCCATAATCTCGAACAATAATATCACGGCCCAATAAATTCTATATCTTCATCTTTTAAATCTCCGCTAGATATATCAGTTTCCTCTTCTATACTAGTCGGAACATATTCTAATTTCTTCTGATAGATTATATTTCTTACTTCTAAAGATTTTTTGTTAAATTTATTAACTGCTTCTATTTCAAGTATATTATTTCCAAATTTTAAAAATATTGTTTCACTGAAATAACCAGTTGGATCAACAAATATGTCTTCACCATTTATTCTTATAATCACATCTTCTTCTGTTTGACCTGAAACCTTTATTTCTGCATTATTTATGATTTGGTCATTTAACGGATTTGATACAAAAAGATATGGCGTTGAACTAAAAGAACTTATTTGGTACCAAAGATAATAGCCAACAACAAATACAACAATAATACTAAAGATCAAAGTTATTATCTTAGGTGTTAGAATTGGATAATTTCCAGATAATGATGTTTTTTTGGTTTTATTTTTTGGTTTTATTTTTTGTAATTTATCTCCGATATTTCTTTCTACATTGTACAAATTTAACATTTTCTCAAAACTACAATCAACGATTTCACAATATCCCTTAATAAATCCTTTAACATAAACATCTGGAGGCAATTTATCATATTTATTATTTTCAAGACATTCTAGATTACTCTCTCTGATCTTTAATTTTTCACTAATTTGTTTTAATGTAATTCCAAGATCTTCTCGTCTTTTTTTAAGACACTCTCCAACTGTCATGCTTGCATTTACTTTTCTTGTTTTAAATCTTGTTAGCATATAAATAAATTGTTAAATCTACTTAATATTTTCTCTGCTCAATATTCTTCAACCTATTCAATATTCTTCGACCTATTCAATATTCTTCGACCTTGTGGAGAAGTCAGATGCGCATAGTTCTCCATAAAGTCGAACAATATTATATTATATTTTATTCCTCTACTTCATCCTCACTATCTTCCACCTCTTCATCACTCGCTGTTCCATAAACTTCTCTCGGTTTTGCTCCATTGGAGGGACCTATTATTCCTTGTTCTTCCATCAGATCAAGCAAGCGAGCGGCACGAGAATATCCAATTCGAAGCTTTCTTTGTAAAAGTGTAGCAGAAGCTTTTTCAGCGTCTATTACGGTTGCAACTGCATCATCGTATAACTCATCATTAATTATATTATCGTCATCAGAGAAATCAGATGATGATGATTTCTTTGTTTCTATTATCTCTTTGTCATATTCATCATCACCTTCTTTTTGCTTTTTCAAAAATTCAACAATTTCTCTAACTTCGCTTTCAGAAACAAAAACTCCTTGAATTCTTCTAGGTTTATTAGAATCCCCAGATAAATAAAGCATATCTCCGCTTCCTAATAATTTTTCAGCGCCAGACATATCAAGTATGGTTCTTGAATCAACTTGAGACGCAACTTGAAACGCAATTCTTGTTG
>JAGLIM010000007.1 GCA_023142995.1 Minisyncoccota bacterium
TATTAACAGATGATAGTTTCTCTATCTTTATAATTTTAGCTTGAATTGGACCGTATCGGTTTTTCATAAAATAGTTTGATTTAATTCTCTCTAATAATTCTCTTTAAGACTTTTCTTATATCAATTCCCGCAGGGCAAACTTCCGTGCATCTTCCACATGAGACACATCCAGGCATTCTATATTCTTCTGGAATTCTGACAAATTTATGGTCGTACCAGTTATATATCCTTTTTTCAGTTGTATCTAAAAATTTGTGTCCGCCGGCAATTTGTGAAAACTCTTCATAAAAACAACTATCCCATTTTCGCGTTCTTACAATTTCATCTTTTTTGATTTCATCTTCAATCTTAAAGCAAAAACAAGTCGGACAGACAATAGAACATTTTCCGCAATTAGTACATTTTTCAGCAAGTTCTTTCCAGATCTTTGAACCGCGAGATTTTCTTATTTTTTCAATCAGCATTGAGTTTATCGGTCCAAGACCTTTTTTTGGAACTGGTCCGACATATTCAATGTTTTCATAGTCTTTATATCCAAAATCATCAAGAAGTCTTTGTCCGTCTTCTGAGCCGGTAAAGATTCTAAAAGACTCTTGTTTTCCATGAGATTTTGCTTCAAGAAAAATATCAAATTTAAGATGTTCTAAAACTTCTTTTTCAAATTTTTGATAATCTTCTAATTCAGCTGGAATCGGACTTTGTCCGATCACAATGGCATTTCTTAGTTTTTTCTGAAAATGCGGATCTTTTTTATAAACTTGATTGATCAGTGTAAATGCTTTGAGGTCATAAAAATGAAGTCCAAGTAAAACAATTTTTACATTTGGACTTTTGTTTAATGTTGTGTTGCCGTCTTTGAAGACCATCATTCTTTGATATGACGGAAGAAAGAATTTTTTAAAAGAATATAAAGGTCTTTTGGGACATAATTCGAAGTTTTTCCCTGTATTAATTTTTCTTATATTGATCTCTCCGTTATCTTCTGTGTGGCTATATACATTATGTTTGTTTTTAATAAGATAAGAAACAAAATCTTGTAGTTGTTTATCATTCATGATTTTATTTTGATACTAATCATAAAGTTAATAAATATAATAATATTATAACATAAATCTTAATTTAGCGAAAATTGATTGATTAGGCAAAAAATGGTAAAATATTAATAATGATAAATTTATTATAATTATGTATAGAGTCTTTTGATATAATAATTTATTGGCAATCTTAAAGGAGTCTAAAGATAAAAAATAAATTTTAATTTATGTTATTGGTCCAAGTTATATTTTTATTTTTTTTAATGTTTATCGGTTCAAAATACTTGAAGTTTGAAGATAGAACATTCTTAACAGCATTAAAGGTTTCTTTGTTATTTTGTAGTATAATTTATTTCTTTTTTTCTATTTCAGCTATTAAAATCTTCGGTTATTTATTGTTGATATATTTCATAAAATATTTTTATAAAACTGATTATAAAAATGCGATTTTTTTGTTAATATTTTGTTTATTAGTATCTTTAATGCTGAATATCATCGTATCTTTTGTCTATTTATATTAATAAAATCTAAAATTTATGGATTCGCACAAAAGAACAATAGTTAAAACAATTACCTGGAGGATAATTGCGACCTTGACCACAGTAATAGTGATATATTTCTGGATCGGTGATCTAGCTGCTGCTCTTGGTTCTGGCTTGCTTGCAAATGCCTTAAAAACGATTTTTTATTATGCTCATGAAAGAATATGGAACAAAAGTGATTTTGGGAGGCAAATAAGATAATAAATATTTTATTTAATAATTTATATTTTTATGTTAAACGAAATACAAAATCAAACTAACAAAAGTCAAGAATGGCAAAATCCAGTGCCGTCCAAAAATTCTGAAAATCTTAAGGGACGAATAAAAGAATTAAATCAAAAAGGAAATAAATCTGGCAAGAAAAAAAAGATTTATTTAGCGATTGGAATTATTTTTTTAGGTAGTATGATAGCAGGCGGTTATTATTTTCGAGATGATGTTGTGAGTTTTTTCAGTTCTGAAAAACAAACTAGTGTTCAAGACCCAATAAAAGTTTTTTATGATTGTTCTGGCGAGCATCCTGAATCTTGTGATAATGATTGTCAAATAGACGAAGATTGCAAATTTACTTGTGGCTGTGGCGCTATTAATAAAAACGAAGTATGCCAAGATGAAGGGATTATTTATGATTGTGTTGATCATTATGTGAGCTGTGAAAACAACAAGTGTATTTTAGGAGAGGAAAAACTGCAAAATGAAAATCAAATAGATATTTCCGATTGGCAGACTTATCGAAACAAGAAATTTGGGTTTGAAATGAAATATCCAGTAGATTGGAAAGAGGCGAGCGAAGAAGAAAAAGAGCAATTAACAGTATTTGCATCTAAATATGATATGCCTGTTTTGGATAGAGATGCTCTAGGTAAAGTAAGCGAGGAATTAGTCTCAGTTGATATTACTGTTTTGGATAACTTAGAAAAAAAATCCCTGAATGACTTCTCATTAGAAAGAATGGGTGGTGAGGATGTTATTCTTGTCCCAAGAAATAGTTTTAGTATTAATGGAGTTGAAGTGATTCAAGCGGGATATAATTATGAGAAAATGGACCTTTTAGAAGTGCTAAATATGATTAAAATTTCACCAGAAGAATTGGTTTATATTCAACTCATAGCTGATAGTAGTTTTAAAGATGATATAGATATTTTTAATGAAATAATATATTCCTTTAAACTTTTTCAAGATACAGATAATGATGGACTTTCTGATAATGATGAAGCAAAATATGGCTGTGATATGAATAATCCAGATACTGATGGCGATGGATATTTAGACGGTGATGAAGTTGAAAATGGGTATAATCCAATGGGTGAGGGAAAATTATAAATTTTATTTTTAACAAAAAATCTATGACAAAAATTGCAATTAATGGATTTGGTCGAATTGGAAGGCCAGCTTTAAAAGTTATTTTGGATGAACATCCTGAGCTAGAAGTTGTTGCTATCAATGATTTAACTGATACAAAAACTTTAGCGCATCTTTTGAAATATGATTCTAATTATGGGATATATGAAAAAGATGTTAGTTTTGATGAGGAACATATTATAATAGACGGAAAAAAGATAAAAGTGTTTGCGCAGAGGGATCCAGAGCTTTTGCCGTGGAAAGAATTAGAAGTAGATGTTGTTTTGGAATGCACGGGATTTTTTAGAGATAAAGATGGAGCTGGAAAGCATTTAAAGGCTGGCGCAAAAAAAGTAATTATTTCCGCGCCACCAAAAGGCGAGGGGATTAATTCTTTTGTTTTAGGTGTGAATGAAGAAAAATACGATTCAAAAAAAGATGATATAATTTCTAACGCTTCTTGCACAACAAACTGCTTGGCACCAGTAGTAAAAGTTTTAAATGATAATTTAGGAATTGAAAAAGGAGTAATGACGACAATTCATAGCTATACAAATGATCAGAAAATTTTGGATCTGCCTCATAAAGACTTACGAAGAGGACGAGCGGCAGCGATGTCAATTATTCCAACGACAACTGGCGCCGCAAAAGCTGTTATTCAAACTATTCCCGAATTGGAAGGAAGGCTAGATGGGATGGCGATGCGAGTGCCGACCCCAGTTGTTTCTATTGTTGATTTTGTGGCAACGGTTAAAAAATCAACAAGCGTTGAAGAGGTAAATAATTTATTCAAAGAAGCATCAGAGAATAATCTTCAGAATATTTTAGCTGTTTCAGAAGAGCCGTTGGTTTCAGTTGATTTCAAAATGAACAGAAATTCCTCAATCGTTGATTTGCCATTAACAATGGTTAATGATAATTTAGTTAAGATTTGTTCTTGGTATGATAATGAATTTGGATATACTTGCCGATTAGTTGAAATGGCAGAGTTTATGGGAAAAGGATTATAATCGTGTTTAATCTAAAAAAATAAAATTATGATCAAAGAGTTAGTTAAATTTTTTGTGGCAATAATAATAGGCGTTTTAATTTTGATATTATTACAATACAAAACAGGTTATTTCCAAACAAATCAGGAAGTAGATCAAATCCAAATCCAAGAAAAAGTCAGTGGTACTTATTTTAATGAGCGTTTTGGTTATGAAATAGCCTGTAATGATCCTTGGTATATTTGGCCTTATTATAGTCGTGAGATGGCGGTAGTTAGACAAACAAAGTTATGGAAATTGATAAGTTTTAGACAAAAATGGACAGTAGAAAGTAGCGAGATAATATTTTTGAATAATTCAAGTCAAGAAGAGCTAGATCAGTTTTTTGATGAGGATGGTTCTATCGCAGCAGTAGATCTTCCAGTCGGACATTGGATACAAATTTTTCCAATAGATATAGATCCTGATCTAAAAAAAGAATCATTGAAGGAAAAAGGATCATCACGTATTGAAGTTAAGCCTATGATTCTTCAAAGTGGTTTAAAGGCTCAACAAGTAGATACGAGATCATTGACTGGCGGTACACTTTCTGTTTTAGTTCCTCATAATTTTGATGCTAAATTAGATTCTGGTAAACAAGCTATGAGTTTAAATTTTGTCACTGATGCTGAAGTGAATAGTGATTCTGAAAAAGCGTTCTATGAAATTATAAATTCTTTGAGTTTTAAATGAAAAAATGAAAATTGAAAAGACAATCAAGTCATTATTTGATAACGAGAAAACATTAAAAATTCTTGATGATTGTTTTGTGAGTATTGGGTATAAAAAAACGGTTAATGAAAAGCAGTTGATCTATGAACGTGGTTCATTTAGTGGCAGTCTTTTTCTTACTCCAAAGTTTTGGAAATCAACCGCGCACATTGATATGTCTGGTAGAAAAAAAAATGTAATAGTAAAAATAAACGTAGATATAAATACAACAGGCCAAATGGTGATAAAGAAAGAACGAGATTTTTTAGAGAATGAATTTAATCAGATTGAAAGTGTTTTATTAAATTTAAGCAAAGAAGAATATAATAAATATAAAGACAGCAATAATTTTTTAACATCTGCTAATCAAAAAACTGCAAATAGAATAAACAGTAGCCAGCAAAAAGATACAATGATTTCTCTTTCCGAGTTCCCAAGATTAAAAGTGGTTGCTCTGATCTTTATCGCTTTAGGCATAGCAGAAGTTATATTTATAATAAACGCTTTGACTTCCGGACAAAATTTTGCTACTAGTTTTATTTTTGTTTTTTACGCCTTTGTGGGATTTAAATTATTGCTACTTAAAAAAGGAATTAAATTAAAAACATACGAGAGCGCAAGAAATTTAATAAGTTTCATTTTCGTTCTTACTGCTGCAGTTATTCCGTTTGAAATTATAGATTCATTGTTTTTCTTTTTGGTCAAATCTCCTGTTATTTTAGAACGCGACATAAAAGACATAGGAAATCTTATTTTTCCCACTCTCTTTTTTGCTCATTTAGCGCTTGTTTATTTATTAAACAGGCCGCTTATTAAACAGCGCGAGGTTTTATCAAAGCCGATCAAACAGTCCTTGTTTGTAGGCGGAGTTGTTTTAGCAACACTGTTTATGTGTATTTTGAGCGGACCACATCTTATTAAAAATCATTTTCAAATTATTACTGATGTGACTATTGCTAACCAACAGGTTAAAGAAGATGTTGGAGATATAGAAAAACTTATTCTCAATAAGAAAGAAGGGGTTTTTAATTGGGTTTTATTTAGTGAATGGAATATCGTAGGAAGCAAATGTGTTGGAACTTATGATATAGAGGTTTCTTCAAAAAATGAAGTTACTTTTCAAATTAAAAAATTGCAATGTCCTGAAGATAATCAGCAAACACAAAACAGAGAATACACTCCTTCATTAATTAAGGATGTTAACATCAAACAATCTTCAGAACCAACAGATGGAATATTATTAAGCACTTCTTTTGAAAATTTAGATTTTTCAAATTCGGAAAGAGTAGCTCCGTTTATAAACAATAAAGGAAAATGGCAGCTTTATGCGAAAGACAGTAAAACGGGAAAATATTCTCTAAATGTTCTTCCTAATGGAAACTTTCCTGCAAGAGCAGGTTTAAGTTTTTTTTCAAGTTTTCCCGGTGAAAACCAAAGTAATGCGATTCTCAATTCCGTATTTTCAAACAAATATGAGCCCTTTGATGTTTCAGACTATGACCGTATAGAATTTGATTTTTGGAGATATTCTTCTTCAAATCCTCGCAAAAAAGATGATTGGAATTGTGCTGGTAATTTAGATTTAAAATATAAAATTGACAAGGGAGAATGGAAAACTGCAATGTGTTATTGTGGCGAGCATCGAACAGAAACTAGAGGTTGGCGTTTTAGCTCTTTGACTTTTAATACTAAAGGAAAATCTACCATTGAATTTAAATTTGAATATGATGCTTTTTTGATCAGAGAAGAAGATTCAACAGCATTTTATTTGATTGACGATTTGCAGATAAAAGGATTTAAAGGCGATCCATTTCAATAAAATAAAAAAATATTAACAAAATTGCAATGAAAAAGTTTGATCCAAATTTTATTTTTCTTTTAGCTCTTGCTCTGTTGTTTGTTCCGCTTTTTGTCTTTGCCCAATCTCAAAAAACAGAAGATCAAAAAACAGTAAATGAAATCCTGCCGACTGAAAAAGATTTTATAGAAATGTGGGAAGATGAAATTAGGAATGATCCAGAAACGGTGATTTTTGAAAAAATAGAAGAGGGGAAATATTACTTTAAAACAAATAGATTTTCTTTTGACGGAGAATTAAAATTATTTGATGTTTATTTGGGTTATGGCTATACAGATTATCTTTGCAGAGATGAATATATTGCTGCTGAAATTAAACTTAAATTAGCTGACGTGCCTGAAAGTAGATTTTACTATGAAGATTATGGCATTGATGGCGCTATTAAAAAAGAATATCGCAATGATAAAAATGTAAAAGCGTATTTAGATTGGCATCAAGATAATTGTTGTTCTTTCTATTATGATTATCAAACGGAAAAATGGCTTACTTATGATGAACATGAAAAAATGAAATGCAGAGAAAAAGAGCAAGAATATCTGTTTGGACCTCAAAAATTCCTTCTTGAATTTATAATGATTCCGATTATAGTACTGTTAATTCTTTTAATTTTAATTATAAATCCTTTTAATATAAGAAGATGGCTAAAATAAAAAACTATAACTAAAAAAATAATTTTATTAATCTAATACAAAAACTATGAAAAACACAATTGAAAATCTTGCCAAAGCTTTTGCTGGTGAGAGTCAGGCGAGGAATAGGTATGCGATTTATTCTAAAATTGCTAAAAAAGAGGGGTTTGAGAAAATTGCGGAAATTTTTCTGTTGACAGCAGAAAACGAGAGAGAGCATGCCAAATGGTTATTTCGTTTGATTAATGAATTGAAAAAGAAGAGTACTGAAAATTTGGATGAAATAAAGATAGAAGCTGGTGTGCCAACAACTTTGGGTGATACTGTTGAAAATCTAAAAGCGTCTATTGCTGGAGAAAATTTTGAACAAACACGGATGTATCCAGAGTTTGCAAAAATAGCTGAAGAAGAAGGATTGACGGAAATTGCAGAAAGACTAAGAGCTATTGCCATTGCTGAAAAACATCATGAAGAAAGATTTAAAAAGTTGTTAGCAGAAGTTGAAGAAAGCGCAGTATTTAGAAAAGAAAAGAAAGTCTATTGGATTTGCCGAAAATGTGGCTATCTTCACGAAGGAATAGAAGCGCCAGAAAAATGTCCATCTTGCGATCATCCACAGAGTTATTTTGAAGTTGGATGTGAGGATTGTTAAAAACAATAATATTAACATTTTAGTCTAGTGTTAAATTTCTATATTTATTAATTTTAAAAAACAAATATGAAAAAGGAGTATCTTTTAGGCTCGCTGATTATGACTATTATAACAGCTGGAGCTCTAGGTTTAGGATTTCGGATTTTTAATAGTCAAAATGTTGGATCAGAATACAATCTTGTAAAATCTGCTACTGCAGTGCTACAAACGCAAGGTGGAATAATGTTTTCTCCATCAGGACAATTAGAATCTATTAAATTAGATAAAATAATTTCTAAAGATGAGATAGTTACTCTTGGGGGTGTTGGGAAAATATATGGACTATCAATTGACGCTAAGGTTAATTTAATTGCAGATAATAGTTTAGTAAGAGTAGTATTAGTTTCGGGAGAAAATGAATATTTAGTTTATGAAGGTTATCCGGTAATAGTTAATAAAGGGAAAATTACGGTAAATAATTTTTGCGAGGAAACCTGCGCTTTGGATGGCATTGGATTTGATTCATTAAAAATTCAAATAGAAAATTCCACTATTGATTTGCGTTCAGTTAATTTTATTACTTCATACGACGAATTAGATTCTGATGTAAAATCAAGTGGCGTTGCTGTTTTCAATAAAGGGATTAAAGAAAAGCAAGACAAATTTAAAGTCAAGAAAATTAATGAAAAAAAACCATCTTGGATTGCCAAAGAAACAACAGTATCTGAACTTAGTTATCAAGAAAAGAAAAGATTGTTTTCTGATTATGTTAGTAAAAATGGCAGATTGCCCAATTTGCAAGGTTTTGAATATTATGCGGGAGGGATTTTTGAACTTAAAACAGACGAAGCGGGCGCTGTTGCGGAGTCGTCTGAAGAATTAGCAGGAGCAGGTTCTTTACCTTCAGGATGGGATTGGAGAAATAGACATGGTGTAAGCTGGGTTACGCCAGTAAGGTATCAAGGGGGTTGCGGTAGTTGTTGGGCATTTGGTGCTACAGGCGCAACTGAAACTATGGTGAACCTTTATTTTAATCAGCATATTAATATGAATCTTGCTGAGCAAGATGTTCTATCATGCAGTGGCGGCGGATCATGTTCTGGAGGGTATCATGCAACTGCTGCGTCTTATATCAAGACTACAGGTGTTGTTGATGAAGGCTGTTTCCCATATGGCGCTTCAGATCTTCCTTGTGAGAATAAATGCGACAATCCGACTGAAAAAGTAAAAATAGGAGGTACAACAGCTAATTTTTATTCGTCTCAAGGAGAAGATGTTTTAAAAGAAATGATAATAAATGGCGCAGTAAGTGGCCGTGTAGATAGCTGGTGGCATATAATGCATCTTGTTGGATATGACACGGTAAGCGTTGGTGATGTAATTTATGGAGCATCCAAAAATACAGTTAAAACAATTCAAGTGGGTGATCCTTTGATCGGACAAACTTATTGGACATTTAAGAACAGTTGGGGGGCAGGATGGGGTGAGTCAGGATATTGTAGGATTAATCTTTCTCTTTCTGAATTCAATTATAGTTTTGGGGTATTAGGTCCGGTTACAACGATGGAAAATTATGAAATCGCTTGCGTTGATAATGATAATGACGGATATTGTAATTGGGGGATTTCGGAAAACAAACCTTCGTCGTGTTCCTCAGTTTGTAAAGCGGAAAAAGACTGTGATGATTCAAATCCAAGTCTTGCTGGATTTGACGAAAATTATAATTGTATTAATACAAGTGTTTGTTATGAAACTGATGAAGGAAAAAATTATGATGTTGCTGGACAAGTAGTTGGGGTAATGGATGAAGGAGAGAATTTTGATTCTTGTGTCAGTGACATAGAACTTAGAGAGACTTTTTGCAATGGCATAGTGGGAACTTCTGAAATTTATACTTGTCCTGATATTTGCAGAAATGGCGCTTGTGTAGCAAAGTCTTGTTTAGATTCTGATGGGGGAAAAGTTTATAATATTAAAGGAGAGATAACTGGTTATATGGCGGATGATAGTCCAAATTATGATTATTGCGTTGACGGAGGAGATTTGTATGAAGTGTTTTGCTTGGATAGTTTAGGTTATCATGAGTTGTATGGATGCTCAGGGATGTGCCAAGATGGAAAATGTATAGAAATCACTCCACCAACGGTTGCTATTACTTATCCTGAAGACGGTAGCACAGTTGTTGATAAATTTCTTTATATCACAACAACTGTTTCAGACAATACTCAGAAAGTTGATTTTTATATAGACGGAGCATTTAAATCATCAGACAGCTCTGCGCCGTTTAGCTATAAAGTAAACACTCGCCCGTATGATACTAAAACTGTAATTATAAAAGCGGTAGCTACTGCAGACAATGGGCTAATAGCTAATAACGAAGTTACAGTAAAAATAGGAGGTGAGCCAAATCCAGATCCTGAAGTTACTGAATGTAATGACGGGAAAGACAATGATGGTGATGGGACTTGCGATTGGGATGGTATTCCATATAAAAATAAGATTTTTCCTGGAATGGATGCAGACCCTGATTGTGTTGATCAGTATGACATTTCTGAATCAGAATAATTTATATTAACCACCCGAAGTTTTTAAAAACTTCGGGTGGTTTAGCTTGTTGTTTAATTTGCAATAAAAACAAAATATGAATTCTTTTGTCAATAAAAGATTTAAAAATTTTAAACTGCTGTTTTTGACAATGGCGGTTTTTATATTCTGTTTTAATATCCAAACTTCATTTGCTGGAGTATATCATTACAAAGATTTTGAAGTTGATATAAAAATAAATGAAGATTCTACTTTTGATGTGACAGAAAAACAAACTTATTATTTGAATGGAAGTTTTGGATTTTTTAATCGTGATATTTCGTTGTATAAAATAGATGCAATAACTGATATCGAAGTTTTTGACGGAGACAATAACAGGATTTTAAAGAACGAATTAGAGATCAAATCAGTGATCGGAAAAAAACATATTCAATGGAACTTTCCACGGCGATTTTTTTTGAAAGAAGAAAAAAGCTGGACTGTGAAATATAAAGTTCATGGCGGGATAAATTTTTTGAAAGATTATGATGAAATTTATTGGAATGCTATTCCGCCTAATAGAACTGTGTCAGTTGAGAATGTAAAAGTGATAGTAAATTTGCCAAATGACGAAAAATTTAGAAGTGATTTAATTAAGCTTTATTCAGAACAAGTATTGCCAAAAAGTTATTATTTTAAATATGACAACAAACAAGCTGTTTTTGAAGGTAAAGATCTAAGATCAAATACTAACTTTACAATCGCTGTTGGTTTTCCAAAAGGTATTGTTTCTCAAATAGCATATGGGAAAGATTTTTTAATGATCTATTATGGATATATTTTATCTGTTATAATCTTTTTGTCTTGTCTGATCACTGGATCTGTCTATTGGTATAAAACAGAAAGATCAAGAGAGGGGAAAAGAGCGATTATTCCGCAATATGAACCGCCGCAGAACTTGCGTCCTGCAATGGCAGAAATTATTGTAAAAGAAAAATTAACAAATAAAGGTTTAGCAGCAACAATTATTGATTTAGCGGTGAGGGGATATGTAAGAATTGAAGAAGATCCTAAAAAAGGGTTTTCAAAAGCATTTCACTATTTAATGAAAGTAATAGTAGTAGGACTACTTCTCATTGGTATTATGATTCCTATTCAAGTACTTTTTAGAGACGCATCTTCTCCATGGCATCTTAAAGTTATATTTTTATTGATTTTTATAGTATTTTTGGTAAAGCTAAAAAGAGAAAAACAATCTGGTTGTGTTGATTATAGAGTAATTAAAATTGAACACATTGATCATTATGAAAATGATTCTGGACTTGAAGATTATGAAAAAAAGTATTTAAACGCTCTTTTTGGTTGTAAAAATTATTTTTCAACAAAAGAAATAAAAAAAGATCCAAATCAGTCTAGAAGTCTTTTTAAAAAGATCAAAGAAGTGAAAGATAAAATTTATGAAGAAACGGAATTAGACACAGGAGCCTTTGAAATAGGTTTAACAATGGAAAAAAATAAAAAAATAATTTGGGCTATTCTGATTTTTGCTACTTTTTTCTCTTTTCAAATATTCTTTGCGAGTATTGGAATTAATCAGTTTTTTATTTCAGCTTTAATTATAATTGTAAGCGTTATCGGTCTTTATGCTTTTATTAAATATGAAGCGCGATTGTCTGATTCTGGGATAAAATTGAAAGAAGATTGGCTGGGATTTAAAATGTATCTTAAGACAGCAGAAAGATATAGAATGCAAGATTTGAAACCAGAATTTTTTGAAAAGTATCTACCATATGCGATGATCTTTGGAGTAGAAAAAAAATGGGCAAAAACATTTGAATCAATGCATGTGTCATCACCATCTTGGTATGTCGGTTCAGCTACAGCTGGGTCTTCTTTGGGTTCTGCCAGTTCGTTTTCTCCTACATCTTTTAGTAATAGTTTTTCTTCTTCTTTTGCCAGTGCTTTTTCCAGTTCAGGAGCAAGTGGTGCATCTGGCGGAGGCGGAGGAGCTGGAGGCGGAGGAGGCGGAGGAGGCGGAGGAGCTGGATAAGATTAGGACTCAAAACACGCTCTTATAGGTTGAAACCTGAACTCCAATTTCATAGATTAAAATCTGTACTTCAGATTTGGAGTTCACTCTTCAGAGTGTAAATTAGAATCACTAACTGTTAAATTATTTTTAAAAAATAAATGCTATTTAAGTATATTTCCTATCTTTCAATATTATTTTTAAATCTTATTCCAATATATGGAGTGTTATGGAAAAATTGGTTGGTTTCTGATATATTATTTTGGTATTGGCTGGAGTTTATGATTGAAGGAGTGGTAACTTATATTAGAATTCATTTGTATTGTGAATATAACTCTTCAGTGAAATCCAATTATAAATTTACTCAGAGCGCAAAGAAAGAAACTATTTTCTCTTTTCTTTTTATTTCTATGTTTGCTACTATATTTTTTCTTGGTCCAATTATGACGGAATTTAGAGAAGGTCGTTCTATAGATATCTTTGTATTCGAAAAAGCGTTTATGGTAGCAGCACTTATTTTTTCTATAGTTTTTCTTTTTTGGAATGATTATATACGCAGTAAAATATATTTAGATGAACAAAAAGATTTTGAATATCATACTTCTATTTTAACTAAAAAATCTTTAGCGATAGCTTTATTCTATGGAATATTAATGATTCATTATCATCTAAATGGATCTGTAGGAATAGATTATAATTCAGCATATCTTTTGTGGATGTTAGTGATATTGATGTTTGTTAAAACTGCGATAGAAATGTTCTATTATAATAGATCAAAAGATAATATTGTTATCAAAAATTGATTTGTTTCAAAAACAATAAAGCAAAGATTATGAGCTATAAAATTCATTTATCACGAAAAGGTTCTCCTAATTTTTTAAAGTTGATAGTTGTAGTAATTGCAATAATCTATTTTGCGCAATATATTATAGACCCTTTTCATTTTGGTTTTCTTTATGTTGTGAATTTAGTGATCCATGAGGCAGGGCATGTATTTTTTATGTTCTTTGGAGAGCTTCTTTATGCTTCTGGCGGAACGATTTTTCAACTTTCTGTTCCTTTTATTTTTATAGCTTATTTTTGTTTTAAAAAAGAATTTTTTTCTGCTTTTATTTTGCTTTTCTGGTTGGGACAGAATTTTATTAATGTTGCGGTTTATATGGGAGATGCCGTTGAAAGAGAACTTCCGCTTCTAGGAGGGAATAATGTTAGGCATGATTGGTATGCTATATTTTCATATTTAAATATTCTTCAATTAACTGATATTCTCTCGACAATAACTTATAGTATTGGCGTGTTTATTATTATAGTGGCCGCCGTATTAAGTTTCTGTAGCGCTTTAAAAGTGTCTTTGAGATTTAAAAATAAATATTAAAAAATATGGAACAATCAAGAGATCAAGGCCAAGAAACAAATATTCAAATCTCTACTAATGGATCAAAAAAGAAATTGATAATATGTATTATAGTTATTATTGTAATTGTTATTTTAACTTTTTTAGTAATTTTTTTCCGAAATGACGAAAAAGTAAATGATAATATTGTGCTAGTGGATGATACTATTGTTAGTGATAGTGTTGTTGAGATTGATTCTGACTCTGATGGATTGCTTGATAGCGAAGAATATCTACTTGGTACTGATAAATTTAAAAGTGACACTGATAATGACGGCTATTCTGATCTTGCTGAAATTGAAAATGGTTATAACCCTTCTGGAGAAGGAAAAATAAGTGAAGAGCTCAGTGAGCTGGTAGAAGAAATAATTTCCAGAAGAAACAGAAGATTGTTAAATAGTTTTATAGAAAAATATGATAATTCAAAAGAATATAGTATTGAATATGAAGTTTATATAGCAAGCGAAGAAAGAAGTTATTTAGGATCAGAAGGCGAAAGTTCTTGTAACACTAAAACTGGTAGCTCTTTTGTTCAAAAAACTTATAGGAAGGGCAACGATTTTAAAACAGATAATGATGGTTCCCGAACAGATGCTTATAAAGTGTTTTTTACATTTAATGGAGATTTAGTTAATAATCTTGAAGAATTATATATTGATAATCAGTATATTTCTTGTGGCGGTGGAATTTGCCAGAAGAATGATCAGCGTGATTTCTTAAAGTGGGATTGGAAATTTTTCCAGAATCCCAATATTTTCTATAACTATCTGTCTAATAATGATTATGTCCTCAAACATTTAGAAAGTAGTACTAGTATTGCTTTTAATGAAGAAATATCAAGAGCATATTATAATGAAGATGAAGTAAAAAGAAAATACTATTCTGCTGAAGAATTAGAAGAATTTGGAAATAAATGCGAGAGATTTAGGATCGTGCTCAATGAAAAAATATATATTGAAAATATTAATTTTCTTAATGAAGATGAACTGCGAAAAGCAGAAGTCGATATGTGCATAGATAATGATACAGGGGCGATAGTATATCTTTCTGTTTTGGCGCAAAGTGATGCAAAAGGTGAAAATAAAAATATACTTTATGATATTATTAGCTGGAACGCTCACATTGGTACAATGACTGCAAATAGCGATGATATTTTGCAAAAAGGCAGATATACGCTTATTGAAAAAGCGTGGGATAAAAATGAAGCAATTATAATAATTGAGCCGTATGTTTCTAATTATGTTTCTGGTTCTATTAAATTTTTTGACAGTGATAATGCGATCTTAAAAGAAATAAAACTAGATGAACAGAATTTTACTGGTCAGGAGAAAAAGAAATTGATTATTGAGCATAATTTGAATCTAGAAAAGGAAATTAAATATGAATTATGCATTGATGATTATTGTAAAGTCATTGAACCAAGTATAGTATCAAAAGATTATAATTGTTTAAAAAGTTCTTTAGATAGAATAAATTGCGAGAAAGTTGATGGTTGTTTTTATGATAATGATTTATGTTTGAAATTTGAATGCACTTCAATATTAGTAAAAGATAAAAAGTTATGTGAGGAGAATGGATGTTATTGGATTGAGGATGATGGTCATGATCGTTGTTTTGATTATTTATGTGAATTTAATAAAGATGAAAGTTTATGCAATGAATCTGAAGATTGTGTTTGGTCAAATTTGAAGTGCGTAGATAAGAAATGTTATGTTTATGAAAAAAAAGAAACTTGCGAAGCATCAAGTTTGAAGTGCTTTTGGAATGGTTTGAGGTGCGGTGATTTTTATTGTTTGCGTTTAGATAGTAAAGACGAATGTGTTGTTAATGATGAATGTTCTTGGAAAATAAAAGAAGGTGAAAGCGAGGGCATGTGCAAAGAGAAAAATAAAATAGAAGGAAATGTGCCAGAGTGTCCATATTTTGAAAAAGATGATTGCGATAAAGAAGAATTGTGTTTATGGAAAGATAATCAATGTTTTTATAATGTTTGTAATATTCATACGAATGTTAGTAAGTTTCAGTGTGAAGAAAATGAAAAATGTTATTGGGAGGCGTATGGTAGTTGTGTTGATGGATAAAAGTTGATAAATAATATTTTTTTAATTTTTAATTTTTAGACTATGAAAAAACAAAAAAAAGAATCTTTTTCTTTAATGACTATTAAAATTTTCTTAGCAATTTTATTATTCACGGGAATGGGAGTGATTGTTATTGGCGGAGTATATATTATTGGCGGATATTATAATAGTGAAATAAATAATTTAACAACAAAACCAGTTGATCAAGAAACTGAAAGTTATTATGATCTTTTAGAAAAAGAATGTGATAACGATAGATGCTGTTTAGCTTCTTTGAGAGTAACGGAAGGTATTTATAAGGAGATTAAAGAAGATGGAAATTGTCCAAATGGATTTGAGATCAGTAGTTTCAGTTGTCCAAAGTCTTTAGACTGGTGTGAACCAATTGAAAATCTTAATATAATAGGTAATTATGTTAATGGAACTATATCAATGTGTGCTCAAAATTGTAATAGATATTATATTGGATCTTATGAAATATTAGATAGATTACAAGATGTTGACGGAGATAATGAAAAAGAAATAGTTTTTGCAACTGGTGATATGATTGAAGTTGAGGAATTACCAACTATCGCTGGGCCCGATTCTGTCGAAGAGGAATATCCAGATAAAACTGAAACTGTAAAGTTTAAAATAGATAATTATCAAAAAATAGATTTTCCAAAAGTTTCAATTTCTGAAAAAGAACTAATAAATTATCTGGAAAATAAAAATGTTGAATTAACTTTGAAATTTGAGAATCCATTAAACGAAGAGTTAAAGTTTAAAGTCAGAATTAATAATTTTCAAAAATATAATAATTTTCAAAATGTTATTTTAAAACCAAACGAAACTAAAATCGTTCAATATACTTTTAAAGGAGATGATGATCCAAAATACAGGAGAAAAGGATATGACAGCTTAGATTTAGTAATAATTAATGATTTTGTCAGCGAAGAGAATTATAGAAAATATTATTGGGATGAAGCAAATGATTTAGACAGTAGCGGAACAATGATCTATATAGACAAGTTTATAAGATTAGAGGATTGTGTAGAACCAGACGCTTCTAACTGGAAAATCTATCAAAACGAGGAATTTGGATTTGAGATAACCCTTACAGATGTTTGGGATGGTTATAAAACAATAACAGAATCAGATGCTACACATACTTATATTAAATTTCAAATTCCAACTAAAGACGCAATCTATGGTAATAGAGACGGATATGCTACTCCTTTTACTATTTCTGTTTATTCTGTTTCAAAGTGGCAGGAAATACAGCAAGAAGAAGGTCGTAAGCCGAAATATATTGCGCAAAACGATATTAATGTTTTTGCTTGTTCTACATGGCAAGATGCTCCATCGGACTTATTAGGAAAAAGTATAGGGTTTGACCAAATTTTTTCTACTTTTAAATTTATAGAAAGATAAAAGCGATTTAGATTATTTTAAATTAAATTTAAAGCTAAATTTATGCCAAACAAAACACAAAATTCAAACCAAAATTCAAACCAAAATAAAAATAAAAAACAATCGCCTAAAAAAGAGCGTTTGTCTTTAATGATCGTCAAAACGCTCATAGCAATTTTGTTATTTACTGGGATGGCAGTTATCGTTATTGGTGGTGGGTATATTATTGTAAAATATACATTGCTTGAAACAGAAGAAATATCAGTGACTACTAGTAAATTAGAATATAAACAAGGAGAAATAATTGAACTAACTATTAGAAATAGTTTTAATAAAAAACAAGTAATTTATTTTTCAGATCCGTTTATAGAAAAGTTTAATTATCTTAAGTTTGAAAATAATTGGGAGCCAGTTAAGCAAGTTTGGTGTCCATGTCAAGCTCATTGTTATGAAGAAAAAGTGAGTAATATTATCAAAGCCAATGGTCAATTAAAATATCAATGGGATCAAACAGAGTCGTATTGTACTAATAATCCTGCTTGGTATAGTCGTCAAGAGATTTCTAATCAAGTTGAATCCAGTAGATACAGATTTAGAATAGAAGTTGATAAAATTGGAATAATTTATTCTAACGAATTTATTATAGCCAGAGAAGACGTTGATCAACGAAAAGTTTATGAAAATGAAGAATATGGGTTTGAGTTAAAATATCCAGAAGATTGGTATCAAAGGGATAATTATCAAGGGACTGATATAATGTTGTTAAATACCGATAAAGAAATTGTTAGAGGTGGATTAAGACCTGATGATTATTGGTTATTACCTTATAGTAAGAGAAATCCAAAATATACAGATAATTGGGTTGGGATAGGAATTAATGTATATCAAAAACCAGTTGATTTTAATTGGGATAGTTGGATAAAAAATGAATTTCCAGTGGTAGAAAAATATGAAGTTCTCGATTATAACGATTTAAATAATAATTTAAAAGGAATAAAAGTTGAAAAATTAAATGGAATTTTTTATGGAAATCCAAATATATTTTTAGATGGAGAAAGTAAAATACTTAATATAAGATTTTTCAGCGCGTTTCCTTTTGATGTTGATGATGACGGATTGAATTATTTTGAACAAGTTATTTCAACTTTTAAATTTATAGAAACCGATATTTCCAACTGGCAGACTTATCGGAATAATGAGTTTGGGTTTGAAATAAAGTATCCGAAAGATTGGGAATATAATTTTGATGATGTGAATTCTTCTTTTCAAGGAAGCATATTGATGGAAAATTCTGTAGCATTCAGACCAGTAAACGATAGCCCCAATGCCGATTTTGAAGTTGCTTTCAGTAGTTTACCTATAAAAAATAATGATTATTGTCTTAATAATAAAGAAGAAAGTATATATATTGATAGCGTGAAAGCTGTAAAATGCAAACTAAGTTTAGATTTAGATAGTTATAAAGATGAACCTGTTTTTGGTTATGAAGGAGATTTGGGTACTAAAGTATTTTTTTCAAAAGACTCCAATCATAATTATGTTATTTATTTTAAAGATGAAACAATGAATGAACATAAAACTGTTCTGAATCAAATCCTTTCCTCGTTCAAATTTATAGATTAAAATATTTAAGTTAAAACTTATGCTAAATAAAAAAGATCAACCGTTTAAAATATCAAAAACATTTTTAGCTGTTTTAATTTTTGCTGTGCTTGGAATGATTATTATTGGCGGGATATATCTGGTTAATAAATATGAAGTAGGACCAGGAAGTGAAATAGCCTATCAAGAAATTGCTATGAAAAATAAGATCGCACTTCAGAATGAATTGGCTGTTTTTGAAAAAGAATCAGATCTTTTAGATGAGGTAATAGAAACTAAAAATTATGCCCTATGCGAAGGAGCAGATAAACCATCTTTTTGTTTGGATTTTGTAGCTTTGCTTACAGAAGATGCCGATTTTTGCAACAAGATATTAGAAGAGAGTGAAAAAGAGCGATGTCTATCTGAATTAGCGAAACAAACAGGTAATTATGAAATATGCGATAATATAAAAGATCGTATTTTAAAGAATCATTGTCTTATTGGTGCCTATAATAATTTAAGTGATGAAACAGCTTGCGAATTATTAGATAAAGATTTAATTCCTGTTACCAAAGATCAATGTTATTTTAAGACAGCTATGAATAAAAAAGAAGAAAGTTTATGCAAAAGTGCAGGTGAATTTAGTAATAGTTGCTATTATACTTTAGCGATAGAAAAAGGAAATATGGAAATTTGTGATGAGGTGACAGATAGTGATCTTAGAAACTATTGCTATTATTACAATTCAATTAAAAATTCTTCTGTTCGTCCTTGTCAGTTAATTAGTGAAGATGGTTTTAAAAATCTTTGTCTTGCTGAAGCTTCAGAAAAAAGTTTCTATTGCGATAAAATTAGCGATAGCCAATTAAAAAAATATTGTCGCAAGACAATAGCGTATAGGACCAATAATGTTGAACTTTGCGATCATAATAAAGATTGTGTTGTGGAATTTGCCGTTAAAAACAATGAATATGATTTGTGTGAAAATTTAGATAATTATACAGCGATTAGAGATTGCGAGAAGAAAGTCGCTGTTGAAAATAAAAATTCAGACGAGGAAAATGCTTGTCAATCTTCGGATCCAAAAGCTGAGAACAATTGTCTTTTTGAATTAGCCATAAGAACTAGTAATGAAGAGTATTGTCATAAAATTAAAGATCCAGAATTTGAAGAAGGGATAGATGTAACTAATGACAAATGTTTTTTAAGATTAGCGCAGGTAGCCGCTGATAGGACAATTTGCGATAACATTACAGAGAAATATACAAAAGATATGTGTTTTCAGTGGGCAACTTCTGAGATGGTAAAAGTTAACGAAGACCCTTCTTTTTGCGAAATAGTTCCAGATCATAATAAAAGCGATTGTTATTATAACATTGCTTTAAAAAATAATGATTATCAATTTTGTGGGAAAATAGCTGATTTACTTCCCACTAAATTTGCAACTGCTGATAAAATAATTAAGGAAAAAGCGCAGGATTGCTATGAAAAAATATTTCTTGCCAAACAAAAAGAGCATTTAAAAAATAATAAAACAGAATTAATTCCAACAGAAAATGATCATCAAAATAAGGATGTCAAAGATCCTATTGTTATAACAGTAAGACAAGGATATGGACTAACTCATCTTGCTGAGCAAGCATTAAATGAATTTTTATTAAATATGACTTTTACTGAACAAGAAGAATTTAGCGATTTATTAAATTTAGGACAAAGAGTTTTTATTGAGGACTACATTAAAGATAAGACAGAAAAGAAAAAATATTATTACACTGGAGATAAGATTGCTTTTTCCAGAGACTTGATCAAAGAAGCAATTAGAGCGTCAAAAAAATTAACCCAAATGCAGATAGAGAATCTTTCAAAATATACTTATAATAGAACTAATCTTAAATTTGAATTATTATCAAAAAAAGCTTTAAGCTATTGTGATTTCAGAAGCGAGCTTTCGTCTTATTATAATGTTTTGGATAAAGATTTTGATAATCTAATGTGCCAAATAGATCTAACTGGTAATTATAATTTATGTGAATCTATTGATTCTGAACATAAATCTTACAAAGTTAAATGTATAAATCTGATTAGCAGTAGAATTAATAACTATTTAATTTGCGAAAACTTTGAAAGTAAAAGCAGTATAAATTTATGTTTTAATCTTTTTGCTAAAAAGTTAAATGATCCTGAAATTTGTAATTATCAAGAAAATTCTCGATCCAAAGATGCCTGTTTATTGGATATGATGAAAGAAAACCCTACGCTAAATTTTTGTGAAAAAATAAGCGAAGATATTTTTCGAAAAGCTTGTTATAAAAAATTAGCCTTAGACAAAACTGATTCATCATTATGTCAAAAAAGCAAGGACCCTTGGTGTTTTATTGAATTAGCAAAAAAGACAAATGATTATACGCTTTGTGAAGAAATTCCAAAAACATTACCAGCAAAGGAAGTTCAATATTTCAAAGATATGTGTTATCAAGAAATTGGTATAAATGATCCAAATCTTTGTGAGAATATAAGTGAAGATTGGTTAAAATTCAGTTGTTATCAAAAAATATTAAATGGTAAAATGAAGAATTATTCTGCAAATAATTGTGAAAAATTAGATGATGCTATGGAAAAAAATATTTGTTTTGCTATTTGCGCGGAGCAAGATGAGAATATTAAATTATGCGGTAAAATCAATATTAAGACTTTTGGTGATGTTTGTGAGTATAATGTTTCCGTAAAAACAAAAGAAAATCATTGCGAATTAATGGGAGATAGTAGTTATAAAAAACATTGTTTAGAAAAGGTGGCTGTTGCTAATAGAGATTTTAATTTATGTATGACCATTAGTGATCCCTATGAAAGAGGAAAGTGTGTTAATAATGTGGCTAATTTGATTGAATCCTACGAGCCGTGTGAGTTGTTGGAAGATGGTAATATTTTCAAGAAAAACTGCGGAAAAACATATCTTGGACAAAAGTGATTGGACTAAAAATTGGTATTAATGACAGAATGAACAATATTTTGTATAATAGAATTAAGGTAAATCTATATATTTATTCTATTTTAAAATAAAATTATGAGTGAAGAATTATTACAAAGAGATCTTGTAAAAAATCCCGAAAAAATCGGGAAGTGGGATTTTTATAATATTGGTGCTACAACACTAAAAGCACTAAAAAGGCATAAAAAAATCCGTGATATAGATTATGGAATTTTAGAAAGGAAAAAACCCGATGCTTTGATTATCCAACAAAAGCAGGTTATTGCTGTTATTGAATATAAAACTCCGAAAGAATTTAAAACCGAAGCTCAGAAAAAGAAAGCGATAAAACAAGAGATTGAAGTTGCACAAAAATTAGGAGCAAAAATTTTTATTGCCACTGACACAAAAGAAACTATTTGGGTTAATTCTTTAACTGAAAATAGAATTGGAGATGAAAACGGAAAAGAAATAAAAACCTTATTTGATCCCAAAAATGAAAGAATAGCTGAACTTATCAAAAAAATTTATGATTCAATAAATGAGCAAAGCGATAATATAAAACCAAGACAATTTGTAAATCCAACAAATCTTGCAAAAAGCATTTGGCAAGATATTTGGTCTGTAAGTGGTGCTACCCCTGAAAATTGTCTTTATACTTTTGTTGAACTTTTTATTTTTAAATATCTTAGTGATTTAGGGGTTTTAAAAGGAACTCATAATTTTTATACATTAATGAAAATGTATGAAGAAAATACAGAAAATGAAGTTTTGGAACATTATGCAGATACTATAAGAAAAAAAATAAAAACTCTTTTTCCTGAAAGCACTCTTGATAAAACAACCATTATCAATGGAACTATTTTTGTAAGTAAAGATCAAAAAGCAGTAAAAGGGTATAGCACAACTTTTAGAACTGTTTTAGATAAATTTAATAAATATGGAAAACTTGAACATATTGACTATGACTTTAAAAGTCAGCTTTTTGAAAGTTTTCTAAAAGAAAGTATTAGTAAGAAAAACTGGGGACAATTCTTTACTCCGCTGAAAGTTATCCGTCCAATCATTGAAATGGCGAAAGATGATATTAAAGACGGGGTAAAAATTTGCGATCCTGCTTGTGGTGTTGGTAAATTTCTTTTAGAACCGTTAGTAACAAAGTTAGATGAATTTTACAAAATTAGTAAGAAAGGGATTGCTCCAAAAATAACTATTCACGGATTTGATAAAGGTTTTGATAAAGATGAACAAAAAACAATTATTTTGGCAAAAGCCAATATGTTAATTTATTTTTCTGATTTAATCAAAGATAATCCTGAGCAAACTCAAGATTTTGCTAAACTTTTTAATGATAGTTTTATTCTAAAAACAAATTCCATTTTAGGAACTCTGTCTGATCCAGTAGAAGATGAGTACGATTTAATTTTAACGAATCCTCCGTATGTTACAAGTGGTAGCGGAAATTTGAAAGACGAGATTAAAAAAGACGGAGATTTAATTAATTACTACAAAATCAACGCCATGGGTGTTGAAGGTCTTTTTATGGAGTGGATTGTTAAAGCATTAAAGCCAGGTGGAAAAGCATTTATAGTAATTCCTGACGGAATTTTAAATCGTCAAAATGATAAAAATTTAAGAAAGTTCATTTTAGATGAATGTTATATTGACGGACTTATTTCACTTCCATTAAATACTTTTTTCACAACCAATAAAAAAACTTATATTTTGGCAATTACAAAAAAGATTAACAAAAAAGATATTCAAAAAGACCCAATATTTACATACTTAGTGAGTGAAATTGGAGAGTCAAGAAACATATATCGCTTTGATATTGACCAAAACGATTTACGAGAAGCAGTAACTTTATATTCATTTTTCAAAGGAAATAAAAAAGGGTTTGAGAAAATAAATTCTGACAAAAGATGTAAATTACAACCATTTAGTAAATTTTTGGATAATATTGAAAAAACTTGGATTGTAGATAAATGGTGGACAGAAAAAGAAAAGATTGAATTAGGGATAATTGAGAAAAAAGACAAAGTAACTCTTTTAGAATTTGCTTCAATAATTGAAGATATTGGAAATTCTATTAAAGAATTTCAAGACGAAGTGAAAGAGATTTCCGAAAAAAAAAAGACTGAAATAGACTATAAATCTTTCTCTGTCAGTGAATTATTTGATACAGAAAGAGGTTTGTCAAAATACACAAAAAAATACGGTGATATTCATAAAGGAAAATTTCCTGTTTTTTCTGCTTCAAACAATGCTCCACTTACACATATAGATACTTTTGACTTTGACGGAGAATATCTTACCTGGGCTACAAATGGTTTTGCTGGTTATATTAAAATAACTTCTGGCAAATTTTCAATAAATGCAGACAGGGGGTTACTAAAACCAAAACAGGAAAATTTAAATTTAAAATATGTTAAATATAAATTAGAACCAATTTTAAGAAATTTAGCTAAAGGGCGTAAAGGAGAAAATGGTGAAGATGAATTTACAAAAGTTTATCCATCAATACTTACTAATATTAAAATTGATTTCCAAGTAAATGCTAATAACGAAATTGATACTTTAGCTCAAAATGAAGTAGTAGAAAAAATTATTTTTATTGAAGAAACGAAACAAAAGGTTTTAGTGTATAAGAAAAAAATTAATGAACTAAATGTTGAAATAGGAGATATTAGTAAAAAGAATAAGCTAGTAGAAATTAAGGATATATTCAATATTGAGAAAGGAAAATCAAAATATACAAACAAATATATTCAAAGTTATAGTGGAGAATACCCTCTTTATTCTTCTCAAACAGTTAATGACGGAACAATCGGTAAGATAAATTCATTTGATTTTGATAATAAATGTATTACATGGACTACAGATGGAATACATGCTGGAACTGTTTTTTTGAGAAATGGTAGGTTTAGTATGACTACGCATTGTGGAGTATTAATACTAAAAAATGATACTGAAAATATTTCATTAGATTTTGTCTATTCTTTTCTAAAAGAAAATCTTAAACAATATGCAAGAGGAGAGCAAAATAAAAGAATTACAGTTAATATTATTAGAGAAATAAAAGTATTATTTCCAGTAGACAAGGTAGGCGATTTTGATTTAGAAATGCAAGAGGAAATAGCAGAAAAATATAAAAAAATTGAAAATATAAAATTAGCAATTAATCTTGAACTTGATAAAATTTCTGAAATTGAAATTGATCTTTAGAGCAAGGAGTTTTTTAAGAATCAAATTACAATAAACAATACAATGTGTAATCCACAAGAAATAAATTTTGGAAATAAGAAAAATAAATTTTTAGAATTGGTGTGGGTGGTTGTTTTAATTGGCGGGTTGTTTATGGTTTATGGGGGAATTTTAGATATAATG
>JAGLIM010000070.1 GCA_023142995.1 Minisyncoccota bacterium
ACTTGCCATCTATTTTGACTAATCTTGCGTTAAATTTGTTTTTTTCAAATTCTTCGCTTCCAATTTCCCAATTTCCCAATTTTTTAATTTCTGATTCTATATTCCAGTATTCTTCTGGATTAAATTTTTTAATTTCTTCTTCTTTTTCACAGATCAAGCGAACTGCTACAGATTGAACTCGTCCTGCTGAAAGTCCGTAACGAATTTTTTTCCAAAGAAGAGGGGATAGTTTATATCCGACAAGCCTGTCTAAAATTCTTCGTCCTTGTTGAGCGTTAACAAGATCAATGTCAATTTTTCGAGGATTTTTCAAAGCTTCTTCAATTGCATCTTTGGTGATTTCATGAAAAACGATCCTTCTATATTTTTTCTCGTTTTTCCCATTTCCAAAACCTTGAAGATTCAAGATTTGTGCTAAATGCCAGGCGATTGCCTCTCCTTCACGATCCTCATCAGATGCCAAAATGATCTCGTCGCACTCTTTAGCACATTTCTTTAATTCGTTGGCTTGCTTTTTACTTTTCTCGCTGATAACATATTCTGGCTCAAAATCATTTTCCGTATCAACTCCCAGCTTGCTCTTTGGCAAATCGCGAAGATGTCCAAAAGAAGATTTGACAATATATTCTTTTGTTAGAAATTTTGTAATAGTTTTTGCTTTAGTAGGGGATTCTACGATGATTAGTTTTTTGGTTTTTGAACTTGACATAAATATATTCTTAGTTTAGTATTTTTGTTAAGGAGGTTATGAAAATAACAAATGAAGATGAAGTGATGACATTTGAAGAAAATGTTGTTAGAGAATTCTCTTCTCTAAATGGAGAAAAATTTAAAAATTTCACGTGGGAGATATTCTATGAATCTTTAGAAAAGGGAGATTTTGGTATTATTCTTGTTCTACTTGAAGAAAGAGAAATTCTTCTAGAGAGAATAAGAATTAGTAAGATCAAAGGTATGCTCAGTGGAAGTGATGAAGAACTTCGTTATAAGTTAACTGTAGCTATATCTAATAAAGTATTGAAATTAAGAAATTTAAGAACGTTGATCAGAGAATGCAAAAGATTGGAGGATGAATCAAAATGAAAGAATATATATTGATCTTGGTAGTATTAGTTCTTGTTAGTGTCATGGGTTGCGTAGAATCGGGAACGGTAATTACGCAAAAAGAATTTGAATATTTCGATAGTATTTAGGTGAATGATAGTGGTTCCATAGAGATCATTGAAACTAGAAGAGGGTTTGGCGTTATTGATACAGTAATAACAGGCAATGTTATTTGGGTCAATAAAGAAGTAATTGTTTTCAAGAATCAAACAGAAACAATACTTTTGTTTACAGATAATACTGAGAAGTATATTTGGATCTTAAATAAAAGGTATAGTGTTGAAATTTCTTCTAACGAACTCGGTGATAAAATGAGAATATCAGAAGTAAAATTATTAGATTAAGTTGAGGTAGAATCTGCCTCTTCTCTTTTTTTTATTTACTAAATCTTATTTGTTATTCCTATAGATATTAGGTAATTCGTTGATAAAACATGTCATTCTGAAACAAGTTCAGAATGACAAAATTCTGGTAGCGAAGTAATTGACATCTACGGGAATGACAGATTCTATCACTTTTAACTTTAAGAGTCTTCTAACTTTCTAACTTTTTATTTTACAAACTTTCAACTCATTCTCACATATCTCATTCCGCCAATATTTTTGACTTTACTCTTGATCTCCATAAGTGTCAATAAACTAGAAAGTGCCGTTACATTCATTTTAGTGATTTTTGCGAGTTGGTCAATATAGAGAGGCTCATCTGGAGATAGATTTTCAAGAATTAACGCTTCTTCATCGTTATCAGGAGTGATTTGGTTTGTTTTTTCAAATCTAAACAAGGAGTTCAAGTTCAGCTCTTCTGTAATGTCATCAACTTTTGTGACCAGTTTTGCGCCGAGACGGATGAGATTGTTTGTTCCTGCAGAGGTTTTAGAGAATATGCTTCCAGGGACTGCAAAAATCTCTCGGTTTTGTTCCAGTGCGAATTTTGCAGTGATAAGCGTGCCTGAAGATTGGGCTGATTCAATGATCAAAACGCCGAGTGAGAGTCCGCTAATAATTCTGTTACGTATTGCAAAGTGCTGTCTAAGAGAAGGAGTACCTATAGGATATTCGCTGATAACGGCACCGTTAGAAATAATTTCTTTGGCGATCTGACGATTACTTGTTGGATAGATGCTTTTTTCATCAATTCCGCCTCCCAAGACTGCTATTGTTCTTTTTCCGAGTTTCAAACATTCTCGGTGGGCGATTCCATCAATACCTAAGGCCATTCCACTGACGATCGTAATGTTGTTTCCAGAAAGTTCGCGAGCTAATTTTGTTGTAGCTTGCATTCCGTAAGTAGAAACTTTTCGTGAGCCAACAATACCAATAGCGATATCATTTTTTCGGAGCTCTCCTCTATAGTATAAAATCGCTGGAGCGCTTGAAATTTCTTTGAGAAGAGCTGGATAAGATTCATCAGCGCTTGTCATAATCTTAATGCTTTCTTTTTCAAGTTTTTCCATTTCCAGATCAGGAGAGATATCTTTTCTTCTTGAAACTATTCTCTCAGCAATGGCAAGCTCAATGCCAGCTTCTTTAAATTCTTCTAAGCTTGCTTGCCAAGCATTTTTCAGAGTATCAAAATATTTGCAGATTCTTGCAAAACGCATAGGTCCCATTTGAGGTATGAGATTAAACGCATTATAAAATTTATGTTCTGCTCTTGACATATTTTAGATTATGTGATAGACTCCTAAGTCGGGTAGAATTGTCTAACTATGGATAAAAAAGCATTACTGTCCAGCATCCTGTTTATGAGTAGCGAAAATACAACAACCCCTCCTTCGTTGTATTATTAGCTTAAAACAAAGGTCTATTTTTCTTGTAAATTTAAACCTTGCGCTTATAAACAGGATACTGGACAATAATCAATAAACACAATAATATTGTTCGACTTTATGGAGAACTCTGTGCGATAAATTTCTCCATAAAGTCGAAAAATATTAAGATTTTAGTGTCAATTAAATTTTTTTGGTATAAATAAAATAAAACCAGTAAACCAGCAATTTAGCAATTTAACAATTTAACAATTTCATTCTTGATTTCTTCAATTACTCCATTAACAACTTCCATTTCTTCTTTGCTAAATCTCTCTAGCACAAACTTCTCTGTTGGTGTTTTTTTGTTTTCAATCATTATTCCAATTCTAGCTCTTGAAAAATCTTTTATTCCTAGATGATCAATAATTGATTGAACTCCTTTATGTCCACCAGAATTTTTATTTCTAGAAATCTTATATTCTCCAAGAGGAATATCCAGGTCATCATGAATGACGATAATATCTTCTGGATTGATTTTATAATAATCCATAATAGCTTTTACAGCTTGACCAGAGTTATTCATAAATGTTTGAGGTTTTGCTAGAATAATTTTTTTATCATCGATTATTCCATTTGAGATCTCAGCATTAAATTTTGACTGAGTGTTTGATACTTGCTTGCCCGCCGAATTGGAGGGGTGCTTACTGCTTAATGCTATTTTATCCACGGTTAAGAAGCCAGCATTGTGTCTGGTTTTTTCAAATTTTTCACCTGGATTACCAAGCCCGATTATTAATTTCACAAAATTAGATTTAGAATTTAGAATTTGGAATATTTTTCAAAATTCAATCCGCCGACTAGCGGACAAAATTCATATTCTAGAATCCTCTCCCTAACACAATCACAAAATCTGCTTTAGAAAATTCATCCTCAGTATCTGCTACTCCTATTATAACAGCATTAAACTTTTCTTTCAAAAAATCAAGTGTTTCTGGTTTCTGATCTTTTGAATTATCATAAATTTGAACACCATGGAATTCTGGTAATTCTATATTAGTAGAGTTTATAATTTTATATTCTAATTCTTCTAGATCTTGTGCCACCTTATTTGCAAGATCTAGTGTGCCAGTACCGTTTCTGATCTCAATATTAGCGCCTTCTTTTTTAATAAGTTCTACAGTTTCTTCTGAAATCTCAATGTCAAATATATTTTCGCTCAGATCTTTTATTTGGTTATAGCTGCTGTCTTTTGCTTGTAGAGTATAGCCCATTCCTACGTATGTTCTGTTCAAGTATTTCTTTGTATCAATTACATCTGCTGTGATCTTATGATTTTTTATCTCTTTGGTTATTTTATAAAATTTTGGAATTTCTTTTAATTCAATATCAGTAAGCATATTTTCACTTAATGATGAAAGAATATTGCTAAATGTAAGAATATCAAATTCTGCATACTTTTCAAATATTTTTTGCTTTATGCTTTTAATGATCTTTTGTTGTCTTTGAATTCTGTCAAAATCACCCATTCTACTGTGTCGCGATCTGGCAACTTTTAAGGCAGTTTGACCATCTAGATGTTGCCATCCTTTTGAAATATAAAATGGGTCATATCCATTAGTGAAATTAGGATATGAAGGATCGTTTATATCATTCTCAAGATAGACATCAATTCCTCCCAAATCATCAACGATTTTTATAAATCCCTGAAAGTCTAATTGTACAAAATAATGAATATCTAGGTTTGAAATTTCTTTTACAACTGATCTAATCAAACTAATTCCGTCATTATTTCTTTTGTCTCCGTATAGTTTAACAGCGTTTATCTTTGTATTCATATTAGTCTTTGGAATATTTACATATAGATCTCTGGGAATTGAAAGAATGGCAGCTTCATTTTCATGGGGCTTGATACTCAAAATTATTATTGTGTCAGTCAAACCTCCTCCGTTGTGACTTTTACCGCCAATGCCCAAAAATAGAATATTAATTCTATTATCATCTTCACCTTTTAACTTCTTGCTTGGGTTAAAAACTAATTGTTCAAATTGTTTCAAAATAGAATCATCGTTTTTACTTATAAAGATCTTATTTCCTTCGGAAAATATTTTATAAGTAAAGATCAAGACAAAACAAGAAGAAGCAATAAACAAAAACAAGAATATTCTTAATAATAATTTTTTCATGCGCTATAGCTTAGAATGACTAAATTAATTTTAATATAAACAGCTTTTATTGTCTAATTAATTATCTTTGGTGGTTTGACTTGTTGGTTAAAAAGTTGTATTCTAGAAATGTAATCATACAAGAAGTCTAATTTATTTATAAATATAAAAAGATGGATGATGACACTGGAGATATTGATAAACAAAACTCTTTCCTTTTTGAATTAAAGGATTTTTCAATTGAAAGCATTAAAATCATTATTTTAAGTTTGATTGTTATAGCTGGTATTAGAATGTTTATTATGCAACCATTTTTTGTGAGCGGGAAGAGTATGGAGCCAAATTTCCATGATGGTGATTATTTGATTGTAGATGAAATTAGTTACAGGATTGGAGATCCAAAAAGAGGAGATGTTGTAATTTTTCGTTATCCGAATGATCCAAGTGAATATTATATAAAAAGAATAGTTGGATTGCCAGGTGAAAAAATTGGAATTAATGAAAATGAAATTAAAATCTATAATGTTGAAAACCCAGAAGGATTTAAATTGGGTGAAGAACTTTATATTCCTGAAAGTACTATAACAACCGGCACATATACCAGAGAGCTTAAGAATGATGAATATTATGTTTTGGGAGATAATAGAATAGCGAGTGCTGACTCAAGAGTTTGGGGAGTATTAGAAAAGCATTTCATAGTTGGTCGTGCTTGGATACGGGCTTGGCCTTTTGATAATCTTTCAGTTTTCAAAGATATTAGCTATTAATTAATATTATTTTTATGAAGATAATTGCAATTTGTGGAAGTCCAAGAGCAGGAAACACAGAGTTTGTTTTAAAAAGGATATTAACTCAAGCTGAAAAATCTGGAGCTTCAGTTGAGTTAGTGCTATTGCGAAATAAGAGGATTGAATTCTGCAATGGTTGTTTAACTTGCGATTCAACTGGAGTATGTAATATCAGGGATGATATGCAAATGATATACTCAAAGCTAGAAAGTGCTGATCTAATTATTTTCGGTAGTCCAAACTATTTTCATAATGTTTCTGGAATGCTAAAAAATTTCATTGACAGGATGCATCCTTTCTATGAGAATCTAAAGCTAAAAGATAAAAAGATAGTTGGAGTGGTTGTTGGTTCGTCTGGAAAGATCAAAGCTATTGAGAAATCAATTGATTGCATTAAAGTTGTTGCCGATTTGTTAGAAATGTCTTTTGTTGGTGATTTTTATTTAATTGCAAAGAATCCTCAAGATACTGAAAAAAATCCTGAAAATATACAAAAGATAAATGAATTTGCAGAAAGCCTGATCAGCTAGCTGTAATTCATAATTCATAATTCATAATTCATTTTTTATGCCAAGAGTAAAAAAAGAAGCTATAAAAGAAGTAAAAAAATCAAAAAGAAAAACCAAGCCAATTCAGACAGTTAAGGGTATGAAGGACATTTTGCCTTCTGAACAATTTTTATGGGATTATATTTTAGATAATGGAAGAAAACTGTGCATGGAATTTGGATTTGGAAGAATTGAGACTCCAATTTTAGAACAAACAGAATTATTTCAAAGAGGAGTTGGAACTATTACTGACATAGTTGAAAAAGAAATGTTTTCTTTTGAAACTAAAGGAGGAGATAATGTTTCGTTAAGACCAGAAGGCACTGCAGGAGTTGTAAGGTCTTATATTGAAAACGGAATGAGTAAATGGTCGCAACCAGTGAAATTGTATTATGAAGGACAAATGTTCAGATATGAAAAACCTCAAAGTGGCAGATATAGGCAGTTTCATCATTTTGGTTTTGAGATTCTTGGAGATAGTTGTCCTGCAATTGATGCGCAAGTTATATATTTAGCATGGAAAATTTTTCAAAAATCTGGAATAGATGATGCAGTTATTCAATTAAACAGTATAGGATGCAGTGAATGCAGATCCGTATACAAGAAAATGTTGGTAGATTATTATGAAATGAAGATCAATAAATTATGTCATGATTGTAAAAGAAGACTTAATGAAAATCCATTAAGACTTCTGGACTGTAAAGAAGAAAAATGTACCCAAGTTTCATTTTCAGCTCCGCAAATTATTGATCATTTATGTCAACCGTGTCATGATCACTTTAAAAATGTTTTAGAATTTTTGGATGAATTAGAGATTCCATATGTGTTAAATTCAAATTTAGTCCGTGGTCTTGATTATTATACTAGGACAGTTTTTGAAATATGCCAAAGCGATGCTAATGGAAACCAAAAGTCTTTAGGTGGTGGTGGGAGATATGATGATCTAGTTAAAACAATGGGAGGAGAAGAAACTCCAGCAATCGGATTTTCATTTGGAGTAGAAAGAGTTGTTGAGAGTCTTTTAAAAAAAGAAATTAAGATTGATCATAGGGTCAAGAAAGATGTATTTTTGGTTCAGCTTGGAGATATGGCAAGGAAAAAAATTCTAAAACTATTTGATAAATTGATTGATAGCAATATTGCTGTTGGTGAATCGCTTGGACGAGGAAGTATAAAATCTCAACTTAGAATGGCTAATAAAACAAGTTCTAAATTTGCGTTGATAATCGGTCAAAAAGAGGCGCTTGATGATACCGTGATCATAAGGGACATGGAAAGCGGAATGCAAGAAGTTGTCACAATGAATGATATTGTGGATGAAATTAAGAAGAGATTGAAGAATAAATAAACTGTGTTGTTTTATAATTTCAAATATCAAAATCCAAATTACTCCAAATCAAGTACAAAGCTCAAATGCTAAAAATTGAAATGATTTGATATTTGTAGTTTGGATTTGATTTGGAATAATTTGAGCTTTGAACTTTGATATTTTAGGATGTTTTAAGAGTAGGAACTTGTTTTAAATCTTATATCTTGAATAAAATAATTAATTATAAATTTATTATGGTTTGTCTTTTCTGTAAAATCTTAAAAAAAGAAATTCCTGCTAATGTTGTTTATGAAGATGATATTATAATTGCATTTAAAGATATTAAACCTATTGCACCTATTCATATTCTAATAATACCAAAAAAGCACATAAACTCTCTAGCAGATATTAAGATCGAAGATGTAGATTTGATAGGTAAATTAATGTTAACAGCTAAAAAGATTGCTGAAGATTTTAATATTGCGCAAAAAGGATACAAGCTCGTCATGAGAGTCGGAAAAGACGGAGGACAGGAGATAGATCATATTCATTTGCATCTTTTGGGAGGAGTAAAAAATGTATAACATATAACAAAAATTACGATATAAGATTGTTATACGTTTTGCGTGCTATTTGCCAAATTCTACATTCGTGTTATACTAATTTTAGTTATGGCGTTTTTTTAAATTATAAATTTAATAGAAAGCGAGAGTGAAAATAAATGATAGAAGTAAAGAAAAAAGATAATGAAAGCATTGGAAGTCTTTTAAGGCGTTTTTCGAAAAAAGTTCAGCAAAGTGGTTTGCTCTTTCAGGCAAGAAATTCAAGATTTAAAGATAAAAATCAAAGTAAAACTGAAAGAAGAAAAAGTGCTTTAAGAAGAAAAGAGATCATTGGTGAAAGAGAAAAGCTTAGAAAACTTGGAAAACTTGAAGATGATTTTAGGTTATAAATGATACTGACGTCTTTTAGGGTTTAATAATAAAGAATAATTTTTCTATTTTTCATTTAAAATGATAAAAAGTGAGATGAAAAATCGGAAGTTATTTTTGTTTTAGCTCTTGTAATCGTTTTAGGTCAAATTATGAAAATAGAAATTAATATCGAAAATGATCTTAAGAGTGCTGTTAAAAACGGGGATAAAAATATTCGTGATGTTTTAAGGATGCTTATTTCAGATGTTAAAAATGTTAAAATCGAAAAGAAAAGAGAACTTACTGATGAAGAAGTTCTACAGATCGTTAAACAAAATGTAAAAAGAAGAAAAGATTCTATTGAACAATATACAAAGGGTAAAAGAATTGATTTAGCAGATAAAGAAAGTCAAGAATTATCTATTCTGCAAAAATATATGCCAAAGCAGATGAGTGAGGATGAGATTCAAAAAATTGTTAAAGAAGTCTTTAAAGGTTTTAAGGAAATTAGTTCTTCTGATTTCGGTAAGATAATAGGATTGACAATGAAAGATATAAAAGCAGTGGCTGATGGAAATACAGTAAGTAGAATTGTCAAAGAAGAGATGGATAAAGTATTATTAAAATAAAGCGCAAGCTTAGGTTGTTCGAAAGTGTTTATAGTGTGCAGTAAGTCTAATATATTTGTTGTTTTGCTTTAAAATTCAAGTCTCTTGACTTGATTTTTATATAGTCAGACTTTTTGTGTAAATACTTCTTAATTGCATTTTTTCCTTTTGAGTATAATGTTATAAAATTATACTCCTTCGCTTTTTAAATTTCACTTTTTGTTATTTTAAGACAATATTTATCTTTATCTAAAATTAGTTGATTTTTAATACGAAGCTACGGCGTATTATACAACATTATTTAAGCAAGTGAGTATAATTACACAAAAAGTCTATTTGAAGAAATAATTATCTATATTAAATCTTATGTGTTTGCAAATCAAAAATTTTACTAAGCAAAAAATTAATAAAAAGTATTTGAATAAAGTTTTCAAAGAAACCTTGAAAGTTATGAAGACAAAAGAAGCAGTGGAAATAAGTTTAGTGATCACTGGAGAAAAAAGAATAAGATCTTTGAATAGAAAATATAGAAACATCGACAAGATAACTGATGTCTTATCATTCGGAAATGAAAATTCTGATAATGTTGCGAAATTTATAATTCCTCCAACTGATATTTTACAATTCGGTGAAATTTTTATATGCTATCCAATGATCAAAAAGCAAGCCAAAGAAAAAAAACATTCTGTTAAAAAAGAGTTTTCAATTTTATTGATTCATGGTATATTACATCTAGCAGGTTTAGATCATAATGAAAGTTATGAAAGTTCGTCGATGAAAAAAATTGAAATGAAAGTTTTAAAGAATTTATAAATTTTATAATGGCAATTTTTAATTTCAAAAAATTTGTGCGAAGTTTTTCTTATGCAATAAGAGGGTTTAAAAGTGTTTTGCGAGAGCAAAATTTTAGAGTCCATACTATTTCAGCGTTAAGTGTGATTGTGATCATTATTTTACTTAGGCTTGAGACTTGGGAAACGGTGGCACTATTAATGATGATTACGTTAGTTCTAGTTCTTGAGATTATTAACTCGATCTTTGAGCGCATAGTGGACATTTTAGAACCCAGAGTACATCCATATGCAAAGACAATTAAAGACATGATGGCTTCGGCTGTATTAATAGCTTCTTTGGGAGCTTTTTTAGTTGGTTTCTTGATTCTATGGCCTTATTTTAAGAATATTATGTATCATTTTTAATAAGGGCTTTTTTATTTTTCGAAAATGTATTATAATAAAAGTATCATATTATCATATTAACATTTTAACATACTAACAATATTTTTTGTTTGGTTTTTGGTAGTATAAAATGTGAAGATGTTTAGACAATATAGTAATATTACAATCTATCAAAATATTTGGCAGAAACTTTAATGTAAATTATGTTAAAATGTTAGTATGTTAAAATGTTAAAATGAATTTTATGTCAAGAAGTAATATATTAATTGGTATTGATATTGGGAGTAGTCTTATAAGAACTGTAATCTCTCAAAAACAAGGAGGTGAATCAAAACCATTGATTTTGGGTGTCGGGATTGCTCCATCTTTAGGAGTTAATAATGGAGTGATAGTTGACATTGAAGAAACAATATCTGCGATAAATAAATCGAAAGAGCTAGCGGAACAAACGTCAGGAGTGCCAGTTGAGCATGCTTTTATAAGTATTAATGGAAGTCATTTATCATCACAACCTTCAAAGGGTGTTGTTGCAGTATCAAGAGCAGATGGCGAGATCAGTGAAGAAGATATAGCAAGAGTTATAAATGCGTCACAAGCAATCTCAATGCCAAGTAATAAAGAAATAATAGCAGTTATTCCTTGTAATTATATAATTGATGAGCAGGATCAAATTAAAGATCCAATGGGAATGAATGGAGTAAGATTAGAAGTAAGCTCTCTTGTGATCGAAGGAATGGCTCCATTTATTAAAAATTTGTCAAAATGTGTTCAAAGAGCAGGAATTGATATTGATGATCTAGTATTTTCTCCATTGGCAGCTGCTAAGTCAGTTCTGACAAAGAGACAGAAAGAATTAGGAGTTGTTGTTATTGATATTGGAAAAGGAACTACTGGAGTATCTGTATATGAAGATGGGAATATATTACATTCCGTAGTGATACCTATCGGATCTGGACATATTACAAATGATATTGCAATTGGACTTCGAATATCAATTGATTTGGCTGAAAAAATAAAACTTGAATATGGCACTGTAAAATCAAAAGAACTTGCCAAAAAAGATAAAATCGATATCTCAAAAATTGATTCTAATGAAGAAGGAATCTTTACTAGAAAATATCTAGCAGAGATCATTGAAGCAAGAGTTGAAGAGATATTTTTTATTGTTGATAAAGAGCTAAAGAAAATTGATAAAAGTGGGATGTTGCCTGCTGGTTCTGTTTTAACTGGCGGAGGAGCAAAGATGCAAGGAATGGTTTCAATGGCTAAAGAAAAATTGCGTTTGCCATCTCAAATAGGAATTCCTACTGAATTAAATGGTATTATTGATAAAGTAGATGATCCGTCTTTTGCTACTGTAATTGGACTTATTATGTGGGAAACTGATGAAAATGGAGTTTTTGTTCAACAAGACAGTGGACTTAAAATGCCACATTTAAGAGACATTTTACAAAAAATAAGAGGTGTGTTTAAGACTTTCTTACCATAAAAGATCAAATTAGAATTTAAAATAATAAACTTTGAATTGTGAAAAAGTATTGAGACAAAATACACACGTTATCATATGTGTTTATAAGATATATTTTATATATGAATAAAAAACATTTATTAATTATAATAGCAATAGCAATAATATTTATAGTTGTTTTAGGTGATTTAAAATTTAAAAGTATTGATCTTAGAGATCCAGTAAAGTCTTTAACATCTTTAATGGATAATACTCAATCAATTTCTCAAGAATTTGATACAGTTATTGGTGCTAATAATCAATTTGCTTTTGATCTTTATTCTGAATATAAAGAAGAAAAAGGAAATATATTTTTTTCTCCTTATAGTATTTCTACAGCTTTGATAATGACTTATGAAGGAGCAATGGGGAAAACAGCTGAAGAGATACAAGCAGTGCTTCGTATTCCAAAAGACGATAAAATAAGGAGATTGGAATCTGCGAAAATATACAATCAAATAAATAAAAACAATGATGATTATAAATTATCTACTGCAAATGCTTTATGGGCGCAAAAAGATTATGTATTTTTAAAAGAATATATAAACAATATTGAAAAATATTACGGTGGTAAAACGATTAACCTTAACTTTATCACAGAAACAGAAACCTCACGTTTGATAATAAATGATTGGATCGAAGATCGAACAAATGATAAAATTAAAGATCTGATCCCAATGGGAGCTCTTGATAGTAGGACAAGATTAGTTCTTACTAATGCAATATATTTCAAAGGAACTTGGGTTTTGCAATTTGACAAGAAAGATACTAAAGATGAAAGCTTTAAAACGGATTTAGGACAAACCATAAAAGTTCCGATGATGAAATTAATTGGTGATAACGCAAAGTTTAATTATGCTGAAGTTGATAAAACTCAAATTCTTGAATTACCATATGAAGGTGAAGACTTGTCAATGTTGCTTGTTCTTCCGAAAGAAGATAATTTTAAAAGACTAGAAAGATTGATCAGTGCAGAAAAGTTGTTTGACTGGAGAGGCGCTTTAAAAAAGCAAAGAGTTGATGTATATATTCCTAAATTCAAATTTGAAACAAAATACTTTATGGCTGAGACATTGAAAGAGATGGGAATCTCTGATGCATTTGTATTTGGTTCTGCTAACTTTTCCCGAATGGATGGAACAAGAAATCTCTATATCTCAGATGTAATTCATCAGGCATTTGTAGAAGTAAATGAAGAAGGAACTGAAGCTGCAGCAGCAACTGCTGTTATTATGACCTGGGGTTCTGTTGGAGGAGAAAAAGCTATAACTCCGGTGTTTCGCGCGGATCATCCATTTATATTTGTAATTCAACAAAAAGAAACGGGGAATATCTTATTTATAGGAAGAGTAAGTAATCCAAATAAATAAATATTTGTCCTTGCCTAATTCTTCAAAAAAAGCTATTATAACAATACAATAATTTATTTAAAATTATATGAAAGAAATAAAACCTGAATTTGAAACTTTTGCCAGGATAAAAGTAGTTGGCATTGGTGGTAGTGGAAATCATGCGATTAGCAGAATGGTAGAAGCAGGCTTAAGTGGTGTAGAATTTGTTGCAGTTAATACTGATGCTCAAGATCTTCATCATTGTAAAGCAAGTGAAAAAATTCATATTGGAAAAAATCTAACAAGAGGATTAGGAGCTGGAATGAATCCTGATGTTGGCAGGCAAGCTGCAGAAGAAAATAAGGATGAAATTCAAGATGCATTGAAAAATACTGATATGGTTTTTATAACATGCGGACTTGGAGGAGGAACAGGAACTGGAGCTGCTCCTATTATTGCAGAAGCTGCAAGAGAAGCAGGAGCATTAACTGTTGCAGTTGTAACGAAACCTTTCATTTTTGAAGGAATTCAAAGAAAGAAAATTGCGAATGAAGGTTTAGAGAATTTGATGAGCCAAGTTGATACCATTATTACTATACCAAATGATAAAATATTACAGGTTATTAATGAAAAAACTTTATTACTTGAGTCTTTTAAGATTGCTGATGATATTCTCAGGCAAGGAGTTCAGGGAATTTCAGATCTAATTACTACACCAGGTATTGTTAATGTTGATTTTGCAGATGTAAAAGCTATAATGCAGGACAAAGGGTCTTCGCTAATGGGTATTGGAAGTGCTTCTGGCGAAAGCAGGGCTGTGGATGCTGCAAAACGGGCAATTAATAGCCCTTTATTAGAAATGTCAATTGATGGTGCAAAAGGTGTTCTATTTAATGTTAGTGGCGGGTCTGATCTGACCATGATGGAAGTAAATGAGGCGGCAGGCGTTATAACAGAACTTATTGATGAAGATGCAAAAGTGATATTTGGATCGATCATAGATGAAAATCTAAAAAAAGGAGAAGTAAAGATCACTGTAATTGCGACTGGATTTAGTGAAGAAAATAATATTACTCAAAGATCAGATAAGATTGAAGCTAATAGTAGTTCTTTTAACACACTTTCAAAAGATACAGATATAAATAAGGGAGTTAGAAAGGACTTATTTAAAGAAGATAATAATTTAGGTTATAATAATATAAATGATTCAGTAGAAGATGTGGAAAAAGAAGAAGAAAAAGAAGAAGAAAAAGAAAAAGAAGAAGAAGAGGTATTATTCACTTCCAGTATAAATCCAGTTGAACCTGCCGATGAATATGATGTACCAGCGTTTATAAGAAAAAAATTAAATAAAGGTAAATAAAAACAAAAGTATTTTTATTTGTTAATAAATTTCTTGTGCAATTAGTTCTGTAATATTTGTCTTATTCAAAGAAATTGCAATAGAAAGTAATTACGTGAAAAGTCTAACAAATATTTTTAAAACAAAACCTGTCCTTTAGGGAAGACAAGATTAGCAAGGTTGTAGATTGTTGTTAAAGGCGGTTTTTTATTGGAGCTGTTTTTTCTACTTAAGATGTATATTTCTTTGTTAAAATAATTTCATATAATACGTTGTAGCTTCGTATTAAGAATCAACTGACTTTATAAAGATAAGTATTTATCTTAAAATAACAAAAAGTGAAATTTAAGAAGCAAAGGAGTACAAGTATATAAATAAATTAATTGAAAATATAATGGACTCAAAAAAAATAAAAGTTAAAGAAATCAGAAAGCGCGATGGTAGAGTGATGAAGTTTGAAAAAAAGAAACTTATCAGCGCAATTCATAAAGCTTTTATTGTTACAGAAGAGGGTTCAAAAAGAAGTGCTATTGATCTTGCAAAAAAGGTTGAATGCGAGATCAATAAGAGATTTACAGTGAGGAATGGCGGCGGTAGATTAAAAGTTGAGATTCCAACTGTAGAAGAGGTTCAGGATATTGTTGAAAACTTTTTGATCAGAGAAAATTATATTGAAACAGCAAAATCTTATATCATTTATCGTGAGCAGCATAGGCTTATGAGGGAAAGTCAAGATATTCTGAAAAAGTCTATTGATCTAGTTGATGATTATTTAAAAGAAATTGATTGGAGAGTTAAAGAGAATAGTAATATGGCGTATTCTTTGCAAGGACTAAATAATCATATTTCTACAATTATAACTTCCAAATATTGGATTGAAAAGATCTATCCACCAGAAGTCAGAGAAGGTCATGATAGCGGTGATTTCCATATCCACGATCTAGGTCTTTTGGCAGTTTATTGCTGTGGTTGGGATTTGAAAGAATTGATAACTCATGGATTTGGAGGAGTTACTGGAAAAATTGAAAGCAAACCTCCAAAACATTTTAGATCTGCTCTGGGACAAGTTGTAAACTTTTTCTATACACTTCAAGGAGAAGCAGCAGGAGCTGAGGCTTTCTCTAGTTTTGACACACTACTTGCTCCATTTATTAAGTATGATCAATTAACATATAGAGATGTAAAACAAGCTATACAGGAATTTGTATTTAATATGAATGTTCCAACAAGAGTTGGATTTCAAACTCCATTTACAAATATTACAATGGATCTAGTAGTTCCTTCAACCTTGGCTAATGAACATGTAATTATAGGAGGAGTTTCTCAAAAAGAACAATATAAAGATTTTACAAACGAAGTAAGTCTCTTAAATAAGGCTTTTGCAGAGGTTATGCTTGAAGGTGATGCTTCTGGTCGAGTTTTTACTTTTCCAATTCCAACATATAATATTACCAAAGATTTTAATTGGGATGATCCAAATCTTGAACCGATTTGGGAAATGACAGCTAAATATGGTATTCCTTATTTTGCGAATTATATCGGCTCTGATATGAAGCCAGAGGATGCAAGATCAATGTGCTGTAGATTACGTCTTGATAACAGAGAACTTTACAAACGTGGTGGAGGACTTTTTGGAGCTCATCCTCTTACTGGTTCTATCGGAGTGGTAACACTCAATTTACCGAGAATTGGATATTTATCAAAGAATAAAAAAGAATTTTATGATCGTTTAAGTAAAAATATGGATCTTGCTAAAGAAAGTCTTGAGATCAAACGAAAAAACTTAGAAAGTTTCACTGAAAAAGGTTTGTATCCTTATTCAAAATATTTTCTTTCAAATATAAAATTGCAAAGAGGCGAGTATTGGGGAAATCATTTTTCAACAATAGGGATTATTGGTATGAATGAAGCATTGCAGAATTTTACTCCAATAAAGACAAATATCGCAACAAGAAAAGGAAATAAGTTTGCTCAGGAAATCTTAGAGTTTATGCGCAACAGAATGTTGAAATATCAAGAAGAAACTGGAGGACTATATAATCTTGAAGCAACTCCAGGAGAAGGAACATCTTACAGGCTAGCTAAAAAAGATATTATGAAATATCCTGATATCATCACTGCGACCATGAAAACATAACATTATAGACTTTTTACTTTATAATTTCCTTTTATGTTTATTGGTGGGTTACAAAAATTTACAATGCTAGATTATCCTGGAAAAATTGCGGCAACTATTTTTACTACTGGTTGTAATTTTCGGTGTCCATATTGTCATAATCCGGAGCTTGTTGATCCAAAATTAATCAATTACGATAATAACATAGAAGAAGAGGAGATATTAAAATTTTTGAGATCAAGAAAAGGAGATTTAGATGGGATATGTATTACTGGGGGAGAACCAACTTTGCAAATTGGATTAAGGAATTTTATAAGCAAAGTCAAAAAAATGGGATTCTTTGTAAAACTTGATACAAATGCATCTCATTCTAGAATTGTTAGCGATTTGATAGATAATAATCTAGTAGATTATTTGGCAATAGACATAAAAACATCTCCTAGAAAATATAGAATTATGACAAATAATGATAGCATTATAGAAAATATTGAGAAAAGTATAAAATTAATAACAAACAGTAAGGCTGAATTAGAGCTTCGAACAACTGTTGTACCAGGATATATTAATTATCAAGATATTGTAGAAACAATAGATTGGATCAATAAAATTGATAAAAATGTTTTTTCAAAATTATCTCGTTATGCGATTCAAAACTTTAAACCAGGCAAAACTTTACATAATGGATTCAAAAATGTTACTCCGTATGCTAAGGAGGAATTAGAAAAGATGGCAGAAAGATTAAGAGAACATTGTGAAAATGTAGTCGTGCTTGATTGAATCATGAATTAAGAATCATGAATCATAAATTTGTTTTTTTAGAGTGAGGGTTTAGTCCGAATATTTAGTTAATATAATACCTTCTTATTTAACAGCTTATTTGTTCCTAATAGACAAAAAGTAATATGAAATTTAAGTGTAAGGTAATTACAAGATCATCTAAAAATGAAGTTTTGGGAATTGATAATTTAAATCAATTGGGTTTTAAATTTAAAGACAATAGTATTGACAAATTGCCAGAATTAAAGATATATCTCACTGCGGTCCCAGTTGATGGAAAAGCAAATAAGGAATTGATAAAGCTATTATCAAAAGAATTGAATGTTAGTAAAAGCAAAATCAATATTATCAAGGGAGAGAAAAATAAGGAAAAGATAATTGAAGTTTTATTTTGAAATAAAAAAAACAGATTTCATAATAGTATTAATCGGAAATTAAGGCAATGTATATATTATCTTGCGATTTTAGATTATGACAAGATCAAAAATATTTCTTTTCTTATGTCTTTCTTTTATCATTGGAGTTTTCTTTGGTTCGTATTTTTCAATTTCAATTTGGGTCTTATTTTTGTTAGTGGGATTTTTTATCTCATTTATTTTTTTATTATGGAATAATAAGAAAGAAAGAATAATATTTTTGTTAATTATTTCTATTTCATTAGGTTTTGTAAGGATTCAAAGTGAAAAGCTAAGTGAGAATAGAATTTTAGAGATAGAAAATTTTGATTCTCAAAAGATAATGCTAGAAGGAGAAATTTCTAAAAGTCCAGAGATTATTAATAATAATAAACAGAAAATAATTCTAGATAGCTTAAAAGATGTTAAAAATAATGATGATATTGATGGCAAGATGATTGTTTATGTTAAGGGGTATGATAAATTTGATCTTAAAGACAAAATAAAATTTGAAAGTAAAATAAATATTCCCGAAGATTTTAACGGTTTTGAATATAGAAATTATCTTTTTTCAAAAGGAATCTATTATATTGTATATTATCCTGAGATAGAAATAGTGGAAAAAAATAGTGCTGGAATTAATTTTCAAATCTCAGAACTTAGAATATATGCAAATGAATTGATCAAAAAGATATTTTTTCAGCCACAGGCAGGAATTATAAGTGCGATGATTTTGGGAATAAAATCAGATATAAGCTCTGAAACATTGGAAAGTTTCAATAAAACTGGTACAAGGCATATTATAGCCATTTCATGGCTTCATATGACGATCGTGTCTGTTGTATTTATGTATTTTTTACTTGCTATTGGATTGAAAAGAAATTACGCATTCTATTTTGCAGTTTTAGGAATTGCTTTTTTTGTTGCACTTGTTGGTTCTCCTGTATCTGCGCTGAGAGCATCTATGATGGGAGGACTTATACTATTTGCAATAAAAGTTGGACGGCTTAATAGCGCTGGAAATGCAATCGTTTTTGCTGGAGTTCTGATGCTTTTGTATGATCCAAATTTATTACGCTATGATACTGGATTTCAACTTTCATTTTTAGCAGTACTTGGTATAATTTATATATATCCAAGACTTGATCTTTATTTTAAAAAGTATTCTGATCGCTTGAAGATTAAAACAATGTTTTTGATAACAATTTCAGCACAAATTGCCACTTTGCCAATTATAATTAATAGCTTTGGAAATTATTCTATTTTTTCAGTTTTGGCTAATATCTTGGTCTTGCCTTTTGTACCTGCCGTAATGATCGGTGGAATTATTTCAATTATAACAGGATCTATAAATTTACTGATCGGACAGATCATAGCAATTCCGATTTTGTTTATTCTATCTCTTCAGCTGTATATTATAAATTTTTTCGCTGAATTTGATGTTGGATATTTCAGTTTTGAAAATGTTAGCAGTTTGTTCTATTTAATCTATTATGGAGCTTTGGTTTTGTGGTTGAATTTTAAAATAAAAAAACCAAATAAAAAAAGCGTCTCAGTATTCTAAAAAGATATCTGAGACACAATGGTTCTATTAACCGAACATGCCACTTTCGTCAAGTGGCCTTTCCTTATTAACTTTATCAGCGTTGTAAGGAATTTCATCTGACACTTCATCTTCATCTATGAGCATACTAGAGCTTGAATTTTCTAAATCTTTAGTATATTCAGTTTGAAGTTCAGAGAATGTTTTCTCTGTTGAACAGTATACAAAGTCAAAATAATCTTCTGGAAATTCCGAGAGATGGAATAATCCATCTTTTTTGTATACTATTCTTTTGATCAATCCCTTTCCTGCGATATGTACAGGCTGTATCTTGATTATTTGATCTATTCTTTCTGCATCAGAGATAGTATTGAGAGCTCTGATTTCTATGAATTCTGGTTTTACTCTTTGCTCTAATATCATATCTTTTGAAGGGTTATTACCGACATAGAAAGTCTTTTCTTTAAATTCATTATCGATTTCCTTAATGGTTTTAGCTTCCATGTGAAGAACAATCACAGAACTTGAGTCTTCGTAGTCTCTTGTAAGAGGGTTTTCCCCTTTCCTGTCAATTATAACTCTTGTTATACAATCTCCAGTAAGAGTTAAGAAATATTGTATATCTAAAACGTTAGAGACAGTTTCTATTTTAAAAGAGCTTTCGATAGTCCAGACGTCGATTGAATATTTTCTTTCATTCATTGAATAGATTCCTCCTAATCTAAAAAAAGAATAACAATATTTTTAATAATAGTCAATACTACTTAAAGATAAATAATGAAAAAATATTTAATTATAATTTCTATTGTTTTGTTTTCAATCGCTTTATTTGTTGGTTTGGATCTCTGGCAAGATAATTCTGTTGAGAGTAAAAGCTCAAAGATTATTTTTTTTGATGTTGGTCAAGGCGATTCAGCGATAATAAGTACTGGAGATGGCATGCAAATATTGATTGATGGGGGAGATGGAAATAACATTCTAGAAAAACTTGGAAAATATATGCCACTATTAGATCATAAGATCGAACTTGTAGTTATGACACATCCCGATAAAGACCATATGGGTGGGCTAATTGAGGTTTTGAAATATTATCAAGTGGAACAGATCCTAGAAACAGGAATAAAATGCGATAAAACTCTCTGTAAGGAGTGGGATAGGTTGATTGAAGAAAAAAATATTCCAGTAATAAATGCTTATTTTGGTCAAAGAATAAAAACTGGTGATCTTAACATCGCTGTTTTGTATCCGTTT
>JAGLIM010000071.1 GCA_023142995.1 Minisyncoccota bacterium
AGAAATTTATTAATTTTTCAGAGCTTTCTTAAAAGATTTATTTTAATAAATATTAAATCAGTTACTCAGATTCATCAAATTCACTTTCTTGAGTAGTCTCTTTTTCTGTATCTTTTACTACCTCATCTTTATTTCCATAGAAATCAAACATACTTTCATTTTTCATATTTTTGATTTAATTTATAAGAAATAAGACAAACTTATACCTATAGTTTATCTTAAAATGCTTAAATTGACAAGAAAAAGCCTTGAAAACCTTAACATTATATATAAATTCTGGAGCCAATGATGTTTTCTCTCATCTTGTCTTTTTAAAAAAACGTGGTGATAATTTCTCTATATTCCGAACAATTTCTTTGCATTTTCACTTGTTGCTTTTTCTATTTCTTCAAAACTTGTATTTCTAATATGCGCGATCTTTTTAGCAACATATCTAACAAGAAGTGGTTCATTTCGCTCTCCTCTTTCAGGAACTGGCGCAAGATATGGACAATCTGTCTCAATAAGGATTCTATCAAGCGGTATATTTTCTATTACATTATAGATCTCAGGTTTATTTCCTAATTTAGACTTGTCTTTATAATAGGTAACAGTTCCCGTAAAGCCAATATAGAACCCAAGTTCTAAAAATTCTTCAGCAATTTTTTGGCTACCGCCGAAACAATGGATAACTCCGCGCCAATCATCCGTTTGATAGCTTTTCAAAATATCTATTAGGTCATTATAAGCATCACGACAATGGATAATAAGTGGCATATTATGATTATCAGCAAGCTCTAACTGCAATCTAAACGCTTCAATTTGTTTTTCTTGTGATGACAGATTTCTGAAATAGTCCAAACCAATTTCACCAACAGCAATGACCTTATAATGCCTGACAAGTTCTTCCAGCTTTTTTAAGCTACTTTTATTAACAGAGTTTGCATCATGCGGATGAATGCCAGCAGAAGCAAAAACATTTTCATTATTCTTAGCAAGTTCATAGCTTCTAATGCTTGAACTTAGATCACACCCAACATTGATCATTTTTTCTCCACCAGCATCAAAAAACCGCTTCATAACTTCCTC
>JAGLIM010000072.1 GCA_023142995.1 Minisyncoccota bacterium
TCAAATTCTTTAAAATCTATATGGACGTGACTATCTATCATAGTTTGATTAATTTTATACTCATTTGTTTAAATAGTTTCGTATAATACGCCGTAGCTTTATACTAAAAATCAACTAATTTTAGATAAAGATAAATATTATCTTAAAATAACAAGATTAGAATTTTAAAAGCGAAGGAGTATATCATTTAGCTTTTTTATATATTCTTCAGATGATAATTTTGTTCCTCCTCCTCTTCTGTTTGACCCAGCATTCCAACGTCCTCCCCAATTAGAGTCAAAATCAGTAATGTCCAATTTATTAAGAGACAGTCCATCTGGAGCAGACATTCCTCGACGCATTCTTGCTTCTAGAAGATCTGGATCTTTCAAAAGCGGACTAAAGCTCAAAATAATTTTTGCTTCTGGAAGCTGGTATATTAAAAGAGTAGGATCGATCTTTTCATCAAACTCCGTATAAATTATTCCGTCAATTTCTTTAAAATCTTTGTTAGCAACTGTTTCTTTAACTTTCTCTCTTTCATCAATTCTTTTTTGAAATAATTTTTGTGCTTCTGGCTCTAACTGTTTTTTTTCTAATAGCAATTGAAGATTTTTTAAGGAGAACTCTATATCACGTTCATATTGTAAGGATTGCAACAGATCAGCAATTTCATTTTCTACGCCAGTATGATCAGCAGAAATTGCCGCTTCGCCAAACTTTTCATCTGGTGGCAAAATTCCTTTCATGATCAAACTTGATAAAATGCTATCGCAATCAGTATGATTAATAACAATAGTACCCTCTGTAGTAGGACCATTTTTTTTAACAAATTCTATCGCTATATTAGTACTGGAAATATCTTTTTCAAATTGTTCTACAGGAGAATGATGATCTATCGTAAGGATCTTTTCATCAGAAAAGGTGCAATTTTCAGGATCAAAATTTGTTTTTTCAATTCCATCAACATAAGCATCACAGACAACGATTTCTCCTTGATAGTCTTCTTTTAGTTTTTCAGGATCAATATCTTGACCTTCTTTAATCAATTCAACAGGATTCTCTCTAAGTTTTTCAATCAAATTTTCTTCGCCATGAATATCATCATGATTTAAAAAATTTTCTTCTTTCATGGATCAAAGTTAGCTTTTTAGGATTTAGCTTTTTAGCTTTTTAGGATTTATTAAAATACGTAGATGTCATTCCGACTGGAATGAGTAAGGCACGAACGAATGGAACGGAGGAATCGCTCTAAGATGGGTATTACTTTAATAAACGTTTTGTGAGATTGAGAGGGATTCCTCGACTCCTAACGTCGCTCGGAATGACAAACACTGTCATTCCGAATCCCGATAGGATGAGAAATCTGTCTATAAAACAGATTCTTAGAATTTTGTGATTATCAAAACGCGTCGATGTTATTTCAATAATCCCTAAGATTCTAAGAAGCTAAAAAGCTACAACCTAAAAAGCTAAGCAACTAATCTCGGAAATAATATCTCGCCTTTTTCTATTTTCGTTCCTGATTTTAATCCACCCCATTTTTGTGCTTCTTTTAAGTTTTGATTTAATTCAATTCTTTTTTCTTTTTCGTCTGCAAATAATTGCGCAAAAATCTTCATTGCAGTCTCTGGCATAAATGGGTATATCATCCAAGCAATATGACGCAAGCTTTCTAATAAATTGTAAATAACTTTTTCTTTTTCTTCCCCATTTAATTGCCATGGCTTATTTTGTTCAATATACTCATCGCAAACACTCATCAATCTTTTTGCTACTTCTAATGCTTCGTTCAATTTGAAATTGTTTAATAAGCTCTCATAATCAGACCAACTGTTTTTTATTCTTTTTTCTAGCTCAACACACCCCCTGCCCCCTCTCAAGAATGGATTTGCTTGATTCTTTGTCGCAAGCGCGATAGTTCTTGCTGTCAAATTCCCAATTCCATTTGCCAGATCTGCCTGGTAAACTTTTTCAAATCTTTCATAAGAAAAATTACCATCACTACCAGAAGGAATTTCTTTTAGTAAATAATATCGCAAAGCATCTACGCTATATTTATCAATAACTTTAAACGGATCAACGACATTGCCAAGTGATTTGCTCATTTTCTGTCCGTCAGATGAAACAAATCCGTGAATAAATATTTTTTTGGGTAATGGCAGTCCAATGGACATTAGCATTGCTGGCCAGATAGCGGTGTGAAAACGAAAAATATCTTTGCCAATAACATGAATGTCGGCAGGCCAGTATTTTTCAAATTTAGAGTCCGATTCTGAATCTGGAAGATCATTGCCATATCCTAATGCTGAAATATAATTTGTCAGAGCATCGCACCAGACATACATTGTCTGAGTTTTGTCATCGGGGACTGGTACGCCCCAGTCTAGAACTTTTTTGGGACGCGAAAAACTGACATCTCTTAGCCCTGATTTGATTATGTTTAAAGTTTCATTTTTTCTTGTTTTTGGTAAGATTTCAAGTTCATCTGATTCTATCTTTTTTTGAATTGATTTTTCGTATTTGGAAAGTTTAAAGAAATAGTTCTCTTCCTTAATTTTTTCTGGTGCTTTTTGATGATAGGAGCATTTACCCTCAACCAGATCTTTCTCTGTTAAATATGCTTCACAGCCAATACAATAATATCCCTCGTAATTTGATTTATAAATATCTCCTGTTTCAACTAATTTATTCCAAATTTTTTGCGCTGCTGGCCAATGGCGTTTCCTATCGGTCGTGCGAATAAAATCATTATTAGAGATACTAAGTGTATCCAATAATAATTGAAATTTAGCCGAATTTTCGTCAACAAATTCTTGCGGTTTCACTTTATTTTTCAATGCAGCTTCTTTGATCTTTGAACCATTTTCGTCTGTACCAGACAAAAAGAAAACATCTTCACCAACCATTCGATGATAACGCGCCAAAACATCTGCTTGACAAGCTTCCATCGCAAAACCAATATGCGGTGCAGCATTAGCATAGGCAATTGATGTGGTTATATAAAATTTATTCATAAAATACACTAATAGAACTAATATTTACACTAAATAAACTAATTATGGTTATAACTTAACAGTCATGGTCCATAAAATTTGTTTATTCTAGCGCACTACTAAAACAAATTCTCCTTTGATTTGCTCTGGAGTTATTTTTTTTGTGACTTCACCAGGAGTTCCGCGATAGATCGTTTCATATATCTTTGTTAGTTCGCGGCAAACAACAATTTCTTTTTCAGGTAAATATTCTTTCATACTTTCTAATGCCTTTCTAATCCTGTGAGGTGACTCATAAAAAACGACAGTTCTTTTTTCATTAGCAATATTTTTGAAAAATGTTTGTCGTCCTTTTTTATGTGGAACAAAACCTAGAAAAACAAAATTATCAGTTGGGAATCCAGAGATGCTTAGAGCTGAAACAACAGCGGAAGGACCAGGAATCGGTATAATATTGACATCAATTTTATTCTCAACTAAATATTCAACTAGCTTATTTCCTGGATCTGAAATTCCAGGAGTTCCTGCGTCACTAACAAGCGCCAAGTTTTTTCCAGATTCTAATAAGCCAACTATTTTATCAATTTTACTGATCTTGCTATGTTGATGATAACTCATTGTTTGAGCAATGATCTCATATTTATCAAGAAGCCTTTTCGTATGTCTTGTATCTTCGCATAAAATTAGATCTGCTTCTTTGATAACCCTCAACGCTCTGAGAGTTATATCTTCAAGATTTCCAATTGGTGTCGCGATTATATATAGATTTGACATAAGGTTAGCTTCTTAGGAATTAGCTTTTTAGGATTTATCAGAACACGTAGATGTCTGAACTCATTCTGCTATCGCTCAGGACAGGCCCGTTTCAGAATCTTTGTTATTCTGGGCACTTTTGTAGTTGTCATCCTGAATTTATTTCAGGATCTTTAAATTGCCACATATAACCTATAATTCAATTCAATAAACTTTAGAATTCATAAAACGTTTTGATGATTTGTAGGTTAATTTAGTGTAACATACCGTAGATTCTGAACTAAATTCAGAATGACATTTATGTATTTTGATAAATCCTAAAAAGCTAAAAAGCTACAACCTAAGAAGCTAATCCGCTTCCTCCTTATGAGTATAGATATCTTCAAGAATAATAGAAGTAATCGTTGTTACTGGAATTGCCAGAATGATTCCCAATACTCCAGCAACTTGTCCACCGATCAGCATTGCAATTATAATTACAACTGGATGAAGTCCGACTGATTTTTCCATAACTTTCGGAACGATCAAATAATTTTCAAGCTGTTGAATTATAAAGTACAAGGCAAAAACTAAAACAGCAAGAAGAGGGGAGATGGTAAAAGCAATGATGATAGCAGGAATTGATGAAAGTGTCGGTCCAATATATGGAATAAGCTCCATTGATCCTGCGATTATTGCCAGAACCAAAGCATATGGAACTCCCAAGATCGTTAAACCAACAAAAGACAGAAGACCTACGATCAATCCTAGAAAAAGCTGACCCATAAACCATTTACCCAATTTAATTTCAATTTTGTTAATAACTCTTAACGCTTGTGGACGGAATTCAGCAGGAATTAGCGTTCTGACAAATTTTTCAACTCCATTTTTCTCAACAACAAGATAGAAAGATATTACAAAAATAAGTATTACTGTTAGAATGCCTCCTAAGAAACCAAGGATACCAACAACAATATTAGATGTCATATCTTTTAAAACCTTACTTGCTTCAAATAAAATATTTTGAAAAGGCTCTGATATTTTATAATCAAAAGAACCATCAATAGTTATATCCTGACTAGAGATCATACTATAATCAAGACCAGCATTTTCCAAATACATTGGAAAATTTGAGGAAAGAGTTCCAACTTCTTTCGCAAGAGGAGGTGCTACTATATAAATAAGTATTCCAATAAGAACAAATGCCGAGAGAAACAAACTTGCTGCTCCTGCAACTCTTGGTATCTTTTTCTTTTGCATTTTATCAACAGCAGGATTCATAATTAAAGCAAGAATCATTGAAATGAAAACTACAAAGATTATTCCTCTTAAATGAACAAAGAAAAGTAGAACAAACAGAACTATAAAAAACTTTATGATACTTTCATAGGATATATTGACCTTTATTTTTTGATTATCCATATTGATTGATGTTATGTATTATTTTAAAATTGCGAAACCTTTAGATTTAATTGTTTAGAACTTAAGAATCTTTTTAAAAGGCTTTGTATCTTTAAATGGTCCTATCAAAGCCAAATTGAGCTTATCGTTAACAAAGATATCTTTAGCGACTCTTTGAATATCGTCAGCTGTAACTGCATCTATCTTAGCAAATTTTTCCTCTGGGGTCAAAAGTTTTTTATCATCCATTTCCGCGCTAGCAAAGAAATTTGCTACTGCGCTTGATGATTCAAGAGCGATCACTATTTGACCCTTCAAACAATCTTTAGCTCTCCTGAGATCTTCTAGACTTACTTTTTCTTCTTTGATCTTTTTGTATTCATCAATAATAAGTTTAATAGCATCAAAACATTTCTTATTATTAACTCCAGTTTGTGCCGCAAAATACCCAACATCTTTATAATGTTCTGGAGATGTATATATATAATATGCAAGACCTTTTTCCACGACTGACATAGAAAGACGAGAACTCATATTCCCACCGAGTATAACACTTAAAACATTAAGAACATCTCTATCCTTGTGATCTGATCTATATCCTCTCACACCAAGACATAAATGAGTTTGGTCTGTTTTTTTATAATTTAATAAAATTCCAACTTTATTTTGCTTCTCTGTGATCTTTGTCTGCTTTTTTGATTTAGCTTTACTTATAGAACTAAAATATTTTTCAATTTTTCGCTTGATATTTTTTTCATCAAAATTACCAGAAACCACTATAACAATATTATCAGATGTATAATATTGTTTATAATAATTTATAAAATCTTTTCTCTGTAAGATATTTACAATCTCTTTCGTTCCACCTATATTTTGACCCATAGAATTATCAGAATATAGAACTTCTTCAAATAAAAACGGGATTCTCATTAAAGGATTATCAAAAAACATATTAAGTTCTTCAATGATTGTTCCTCGTTCACTATCAATATCTTCTTGTGTATGTTTTGAATTTAAAAGCATATCAGAAATAACATCTAGAACTAGACCACAATGTTTACTATCAACTTTTGCCCAAAATCCAGTATGTTCTTTCCCAGTAAAAGCATTATACGATCCTCCAACTCTATCTAGTTCTTTCGCAATATCAAGTTTTGTAGGACGGTTTTTTGTACCTTTAAAAAACATATGTTCAAGAAAATGTGAAATACCTCTGTTTTTTTCATTTTCATTTTTTGATCCAGTCCCAACTGTAACAAGAACAGTTACAGTTTTAGTTGATTTCATCGGAACTAAGATAACTCTTGTACCATTTTTAAGTTTTGATCTTTTGTACATAAGATTAGGTTTTTAGAAATTAGCTTCTTAGCTTCTTAGGAAACCTCTGAAAAACGCAGTTTTTATCATTCCTTTTTCTAAAGAGATTGTAGATGTTAAATAATTCATTGACAATAAATTGTCATTCTGAACTTGTTTCAGAATCTATTTTCCCTTACATCTAAATGAATTTACAAATCACAAAACTTTTAAATAAATTGAAAATGCAATAACTGTATTATTATAAAAAGATAATTGTGTTTACGTTGCAAATGAAAGTATGATGTAAATAGTAAGAGTTGTAATCTAATATATGAAAGATTCTGAAATAAATTCAGAATGACAAAAACTTTGTTTTTCAAAGGTTCTTACAATAATTATAATCTCAAAAGGTCGGAAACTAGCAGTTTCTAAATAATACGAGCTGTAGGTTTTGCTTACTATTATTTTGTATAATAGTGAGGAGAGAGATTTGCAAAACATTTAGTCCGATTAGAATACCGCTAATTAACCGACCTTCTGAGAATAATTATTTTTATTACATACTATCATTATATAAATTCTTACCTAATTGTCAATCAAATACTTCTACTCAATATTCTTCGACCTTGCTTTAATATTTTTCGACCTTGCTTTAATATTTTTCGACCTTGCTTTAATATTTTTCGACCTTGTGGAGAAATCGTTCGCGCAAAGTTCTCCATAATCTCGAATAATAATGAGATTGTAGTATATAAATAATCGGACAATTTAATGTCTATAAAGAACAACTACAAAGCTATTGACAAATGTCAGAAAAGTTGCTAGATTATAATATATTAGACTAATAATAAAGGCGGATGATCGTCATCCAACCTTTTTATTTTGATAAATTATTTATTAATTATTTTATGGAAACAAGAAATATCGCAATTATTGCACATGTTGATCATGGCAAAACAACTATAACAGACGCACTGATGAGACAAACTGGAATGGTCACAAATGATTCTGCAAGTATGGACAGTAATGCTCTTGAACAAGAAAGAGGAATTACGATCTATTCAAAAAATACTTCAATCTTTTATAAAGATACGAAGATTAATATTGTTGACACTCCTGGACATGCCGATTTTGGCTCAGAAGTTGAACGAGTTCTCAGATCAATTGATAGTGTTCTTTTGATCGTTGACGCTCAAGAAGGTCCAATGCCTCAAACAAAATTTGTTTTAAAAAAATCTTTAGAGCTTGGTTTGAAACCAATTGTTGTTTTGAATAAAATTGACAAACCTGCTGCAAATGTTGAAAGAGCCCATGATCAAGTCCTTGAGCTATTTATGGATCTTGGCGCAAATGAACAGCAACTTGATTTTGAAGTTGTCTATGCAATTGGTCGAGATGGAATTGCCAAAAGAAAAATGAGTGATAATTCAAAAGACCTTAACCCTCTTTTAGATGTCATTTTGGAAAATGTTAAACCTGCTATCTCTGATGCATCTCTACCTCTTCAAATGCAAGTTTTCAATCTTGGATATGACGATTTTCTTGGCAGACTTGCAGTTGCAAGAATTTATGAAGGAACAGTTCATTGCGGAAAGAAAATATTCGTCAAAAAGCCAGATGGACAAACAAGATCAGCAACAATCACAAAGATCAGCACTTTTTATGGAATTGAAAAAAAGGAAGTCAAAGAAGCATTTGCTGGTGATATTGTAATGATCTCTGGAATTGCTGATATTTATATTGGAGAAACAATTTGCGAAAATACTGATCAACAGCCACTTAGCGCAATTAGTGTTGATGAACCAACCATATCTATGAATTTTTTGATCAATAACTCACCATTTGCAGGAAAAGAAGGTAAATTTGTAACTAGTCGTCAGATCAGAGAAAGATTAGAAAAAGAACTAGAGATCAATGTAGGATTAAAAGTTGATTTTTTTGCAAATGATACTTTCCAAGTTTTTGGAAGAGGAGAAATGCATTTGGCAATTCTGCTGGAAAATATGCGACGTGAAGGCTATGAACTTCAAGTTTCTCAACCACAAGTTATTATCAAAGATGATAGCGGAGTCAAAATGGAACCTTTCGAAGAAGTTACGATTGATGTTCCTGATGAATTTTCAGGAGCTGTGATCGAAAAACTATCAAAAAGAAAAGGAACTATGATCAATATGAATTCAGAAAATAATCATACAAGAATTATTTTTGAAATTCCCACACGAGGTATTCTTGGTTACAAAAATGAATTTGTAATTGATACAAAAGGAGAAGGAATCTTATGTACTCGCGTAATTGGTTTCAAACCATGTGTAGGAACTATAGAAAAAAGAAAAGTTGGTTCAATGGTTTCAATGGTAGCTGGAAAAACTCTTGGTTTTTCCCTATACAACCTGCAAGATCGTGGAACACTATATATTGGTCCTACAATTGAGGTTTATGAAGGAATGATCATTGGAAACACGGCTAAGGGAAAGGATCTAGCAGTAAATCCAATCAAAGGAAAACATCTAACGAATATGAGATCTTCAGGAGCAGATGAAGCATTAAGACTAACACCTCCAATTGAAGTAAGTCTGGAAAGAGGAATGGAAATTATCAAAGATGATGAATATCTTGAGATCACTCCTAAGAATATTAGACTAAGAAAACAATTACTAACTGATAACGAAAGAACAAAGGCAAAGAGATAGATTATTAGCTTCTTAGGTTGTAGCTTTTTAGCTTCTTAGGATTATTAAAATTTGTTCTTTATTAGTTTGATGTCTCTGACTTAAGAAACCTCAGTCTATCATAATCAATAACCATTTTGCCATCCTTGTAGATGTTAGATAATTCGTTGATAAAAATTGTCATTCTGAACTTGATTCAGAATCTTCGTTTTTTTACATCTAATCAAATCTATAAATCACAAAGCTTTTGAATAAATTGAAAATACAATGATCTTTTAATATTCTTCGACCTTGCCATAATATTCTTCGACCTTGTGGAGAAGTTACTCGCGTAGAGTTCTCCATAAAGTCGAACAATATTTAGCGCAGTCAAACAATATTAAGATTGACATTTTTTAAATTTTAACTATACTTTTGATATATATGATATTGGAGGGTATATATGAAAACTAATGATCAAATCCAAAAAGAATTTTCCGAATTAGAAAGAGAACTTATAAAAGCTCGTTCAGATGTTTGTAAGCTATTAGACAAAAGCTCTTTCTCTAAAAAAATTCTATATGACATAGCTCTCAAAGGATATAACAAGGCTTTACAGCGACTTGAAGAATTTCTAGAAAAGTCAGATAAAACAATATGTTTTAGAGAAAGTACCTATTCTGTAATATGTGGAGAATGCGGGCAAAAAATAGGGATTTCTTGTGAGAAACCACCAGAAATGTACAAATGTAATTTCTGTGGAGAAACTACACAAATAGAATATCAAATTGAAAAAAGTGCAAATTATTAAAGTGGCATAGTTTACAATCATAACTCCCACTTTTTATTTTGTCTAAAATAGACCTCTTACGTAATTATGTAGCAAAGTCCTAATATTCTTCGACATTGCCATATATTCTTCGACCTTGTGGAGAAGCCAAACGCACAGAGTTCTCCATAAAGTCGAACAATATTTAGCGCAGTCGAACAATATTATTATCTAATTACTTTCTACATATAATTTCCAGAAACTTCATCCTTGAACACATTTATTAAACGCGTCAATCTGATCATTATACTCTAGGATCAGATTTTTTTGCGTTCTGATAAGAACATTAATATCTTCTATAAGTTCATTATATTCATTGATTTTTCTATTATATATTTTAATATCTTGTCTGCTCGTTGGATTCATATTTTCAATTTCTTTTTGCAAAACAAATGATGAATTTTCAAGATTTGTTATTTGATCTTTATTCTCCTCTATCTCAACTCTTAGATTTGGATTAGCTTGCGTGCAATCGCTGAGCGGTCTGGCAAATATTTGAACACCTATCCATGTCTTTTGCTCCTTATAAAAGCCCTTTTTTACAGCAATTCCAATTTCTGTGTAGTCACTGTTAAGAATGTTCGCTCTGTGTCCTGGACTATCCATCCATGCTTGGACAAGAATTTGATCATCCTCAAAATTACCAAGCGCAATGTTCTCTCCAATTAAAATATATTTATAACCAATTTCCTCTGCAATATCAGACGCCTCAATACCTTCTGGTGATTGATGTTCAAAATATTCTTTAGAAAACATATCTTCAAGTCGCTCTGTCGCAATTTTGTCAAGAATATCGTCTCTTAGCAATGGCGGTAATGATTCAGTTTTATCTCTTTGAATATTTGTCCACTTCGAAACTCCACTATTTGTTAAATAAGAATCTTCTACATCATTTTTATTTATAAGTGGAGGCGGATTATAAATTGTCTTTTCAATATTTTCAAGAATACTATCTTTTAATACTTTCTCAAGATCAGAAATATTTTTTAAACTAATATTTTGAAAGTTATCTTTGACATTTGTAAAGATGACAAGAAGAATTATAAAAAGTAAAAATGAAAAAACAAATAATTTCTTTAACATATATTTTGATATTATGATTCCTATAATATTGTTCGACTTTATGGAGAACTCCGTTTATAAAAGAGAGCTTCATTGGTTTTTCAGAGCTTCCTATATTATAAACTAAAAAATAATTATTTACTAATTTAATTAATATAATATATTCTTTTAAAAATACATAGTTGATATTTAATTTAGTATTAGTCAAAATTAGATTGTGGATAAGTGTATGTTGACATTGTTTTTCAGAGTTAGATAATAATGTATAGATACTAAATAAATATGTATTTAAAAAATGGAAAAAGTTTAAAAGACAATACATAGAAAGAATTAAATTGTTGAATTGACTAATAGTTTACACAAAGAAATCTTTGGAGGAAAGATACTCTCAACCAAAAAAAGTATTTTACAAAAATGGTTGTTTTTTAATGTTAAAAAAACAGACACATATTTCAAATTATTTTAGCAAAAGAAGTATAAATCTATCTGATCAATATGAACGAAAATAAATCAAACTTTAGACCAATTTTTGTTTCACCAGAAGAAGAGGATGTTATAAATGACATACGCGCGTTAGAGTTTGGAAAAATTTTAATAAACATTCAAAACAGTACAATGGTCAATAGAGAGATCACAAAAACAATAAGAAATATCCGCAAAAAAAATAATATTCAAAATGATAGTTCAAACAATGTTAGCCTTGATGATTATAATTAACACTTTAGATAAAAGATAGTTGCCTGGCAGAAAACTGAGTCTCGATCAATTCGAGATGACAGAAAACTGAGGGCTCACGATTTCTAGAAGCTTCTTTGAAAAAAGAGGTATCTAGCAATAGTGAGCTCTTTTAATTTTTGAAAAATATTCATCATTATATAGATTATTAGAAAGTTTCAATAACTAAAGGTCGAGGTTGCTTATTCAAATCCTAATTTTAAAAGGTCAAATATAAGTAACTTGAAAAATTTTAATTAAATAAAAAAGGCTCCTGTTGAAACCATAAAATATAAAGTTTAGACATAAAACGTGCAAAGCAATTCATTGTTTTACGAGGAAAGAGCGGCAATAATGCTTTAAAACAAAGCAAAATTGCCACACATCTTCAATCCTCGCACCTTTTGTATATCACAACTTTGTAATTTTGGCAATAGACAGGAGACTAAAGGAAAAAATATGAAAACTAAAACAATGAAAAAAGTTGTCGCAATGTTTTCTATGGTAGCAGTGAGTGTTGCTACTATGGGATTGAGTGTAACGGTGGCGGCTACTCCTAACATAGGTACAAATCTTACAAGTGATACAAGCGGTGGCGCAGCTCCTATTGTAAAGGCAAAATGGGAAGCAAACGTAGACAGATATACAGACGCACTTACTGACGCTGGCGCTCAATTTATGCCATCAGGACAATATCAAGTAAACACAACTATTGCTATTTGCGCTATAGTAACTGACCCAGATGGACTTGCAGATGTTAATAATGTATATGCTGATGTGTTCTATCCAGAAAATATTGCTGTAGGAGATAGCCATGTGAAACTGCCAACCCAAGACGGATCAGACACAGCAGGTTGTGGAGTTCTTATGCAAGAAGATGTTTTAACAAGATTAGATAAAGCTGCAGGAATTGAACTTTTCTGTGATCTAGTTAGAAATAATAATAATAATCTTCCGACTTTCAACCCAAATGGTCTTTATGATTATGATGAAATTTGTGGTGAAACTGGCGAATTAGAAAAAGATACAGCAGCTGTTTATTGTGGTGAGAAAGAAATTTCCTATGAAGATCCATCAGGTGATTATGAAGTATGGGCAGTCGGTCAGGATGCAAATGGTTTGCAAGGTATTCTAGAAAATCATTTTACTTATCTTCCTTTAACGGCTTTTGAGACTGACTTTTCAACAGTTTCTTATGGAAATGTAAGATTGAATACTCACAAGATTATTCCTGGTGATTTAACATGGGATGCAATGAATCAAGGAAAAGCTTCTGTTAGAAATGTAGGAAACACCAGACTAGCAATGAATGTTCGGCAAGATGATATGGGACTAGGTACTACTAGCGGAGTATCAAATGTAATATATGACGCAAGAGTAGGGAGTGATGCTCCATATGCGGTTTATAATCCAGAAGTAACCACACCACTGCTTAACTATCTAGGTCTATCAGAATTAAATGAAATGGATTTCTCAGTTGAGATCTCAAAATTCCCTCCAACTCATACTGGAGATGTGTATATAGGAGAAATGGTTCTTACTGCTACATTTGTTGAACATTTGGAATGTTGTGTAACTGGTTGTTAAAAATAGAAGGGAAATAACTGTTCTGGCTAGGAGGCGAAGAATTCGCCTCCTAGAAAAGCTTGAAGCTAAATGAATTTTGGCTTCAGACTTTTCTAGGTAAACTAATCCTAAATAAAATGATTATGAAAAAGATATTTCTTCTGGCAATAAGTTTAGTTTTTTCTGTTCTGCTTGCTGGTCAAGCTTTAACTGTTTTTGCTATTGGTCAAACGACAGATCCCATTGTTATTAAAAACGCTTTAAGAGGAAATGAATATCAACGGACAATGATCATAATTAATACTGAAAAGACAGATTCGCAAATAAATTTTGTGGCAAGTGGAGAAATTGGCAAGTGGGCTGAATTTTATAAATTAAATGATTTTCAAAGTCCTGTTTCTGAAGCTACTATGAGACCTGGTGAAGCTCTTAGTGTAAGTGTCTTATTTAAAGTTCCTTCAGATACTCCAAATGGTGAGTATGAAGGATTTATAAGCGCGATTAAAAAAGCAAATTCTGTGGAAGAGATAAAAGAATCAAGTGCTACGGTTTCGCAAAAAATAGACAGAAAAGTGACTATTGAAGTGAATGATAATGAAATTATTTTGTTTAAAGTTTCAATTATTCCTAAAACTTATGATCTAGAAGAAGGGGAGATGTTAAATATCAGGCTTATTTATGATAATCGTGGCAATACAAGTATCTCTCCTCAGGTTCAAATAAAAATAAAAAAAGATGGTCAGACTGTTCATAATTCAATTTATCCCTATCCAGAAAATCTGCCACTAGTAAAGCCAGGAGGAATATATGAAATACCAGTTATTGAAATTCCAACGAGTAAATTTGAAAGAGGAGAATATCTAGCAGAATTAAATTTTTCAATAGATGAAGAAAAAATAGTTGAAAAAAACTTTTCATTTTCAATAGGAAATATAGTCAACAAAGATAATAATAATGCACTTTCAAATTTTATTTTACGAATTGGAGGAGGAAACACATCACTTGGTTTGTTTTTCGCTAGCGGGTTTTTGTTATTGTTATCAGTATTTTTAATTGCGAGGATGAGAAAGAGAGTTTAGCTTTTTAGGAATTAGCTTTTTAGTGGCGTAGGACAATAAATTTATTTATATATATTAATTAATTTAACTTTGATTTATGAAAAATAACAAAAAATCAAAGGAGGGGATCAATAAAAAGATAGCTTTAATTAGTTTAGTCGCTCTGTTTTTTAATGCGACTATGTTGGGTGTGTTTGTTCCGTCAGAGAGCTTGTTACAGGCTGATGGTGGTGGTAGTGTTAGCAAATGTGATTGGTGGAATCGTGAACTTATAGGACCAAGTCTCCAGTGGGTTTTGCGTTGCGACGATGGCAATACAGATAGTGACGATGGCTGTGATAGTCAGCACTTTACTAACGGAGAGATGACACAAGAATGGTGTGACGGTAAAAGTTTGCCCCCAAATCGTCTTTCTGTTTTTACTCCAGCCACAAATAGTTCTATTTCAGGATGTAAATATAATGATGCTAATGATGATGCTGAAATAACAGAAAATGAAAAATTAGCAGGTGGTTTACCTGGCTGGGAAATCGTTTTAGCGGGTGATTTTTCGGCAAATCAAAATACTGACGAGAACGGTTGTTATTCTTTTACAGGACTACCAGAAGGAAGTTATACAATCTCAGAAGTTCAGCGGAACGGCTGGATTCAGACTTATCCGCCAAATGGTTCTTATTCAGTTAATTTAGAAGCTGATGAGGATATGATTGATAAAGACTTTGGAAATTATTTTCCTACTTGCGGAAATAACATTATAGATATTGGCGAAGAATGTGATGACAATAATCCAGAAACTTGTGTAACTCAAGAAAGTTACGATGGTTTTAAATTGTGTGAAAATTGTTTTTGGGAAACTTGCCAATCTGACGAATTTTGTGGTGATGGTGCGATAAACGGTAATGAACAGTGCGAAGAAGATTCTGACTGTAATTCTGGTAATATTTGCCAAAATTGTCAGTGTGTTATTGAGTCAGGACCAGAATGTACAGATAATGATGAAGATGGATATGGAGTAGGAGACACAACAAACTGTCCTAATCCTAAAATAGATTGTGATGATGAAAATCCTGAGATAAATCCTGACGCAACTGAGATTTGTGGAAATGATATTGATGAAAATTGTGATGGGCAAGTTAACGAAGGATGTGAAAATGGAGATGACCCTGAATGTACAAACGAAGATACAGAAACTTGCTATAACGGTCCAGCAGAAACAGAAGGAGTTGGGACTTGTCAGACCGGCACTCGTATTTGCGCTAATGGTGTTTGGGGTGAATGTGAAGGAGAAGTTACACCTCAAAATGAAATTTGTGGAAATGGCATTGATGAAGATTGTAATGGCGCTGATACAAGTTGCGATGATCCAGATCCAGATCCAGCGCCTGCAGGCGGAGGAGGAGCATTAATAAGCGGACTAACTATTTCCAATGAATCAATCAGAAACATAGAAGTTTCTGAATTTAGCATGAAAATTACCTGGACAACTAATCAATTTTCCACAAGTCAGGTGATTTATGATACTGAACCGGGAAAATTTGATATTAAAGCTGGCACGCCAAATTACGGTTATGCTTATTCCAAAGAGGGAGATGACAGTGGATTAGAGAAAGTAACTGGACATTCTGTTACTCTTACTGGTTTAGATCCAGCAAAGACCTATTATTATCGTACTGTTTCAACTGCTTCTCCACCAGTGTTTAGTTCTGAGAAAAATTTTGTAACTTTGGCTATGGGAGAAACAGTAAATATTGAAGAAGAAGGAATAGTAAAAGGAGTTACTGATTCCTCAGAACCAGAACCGGAGATAACTCCAATCCCAACAGAATGTAACTATCTTTTAGAGTATATTAAGCTGGGCGCTGATAATGATCCAGTTGAAGTTGAAAAGTTAGAACGGTTTTTGAACGAGTTTGAAGGTGAAGATCTTGAAATAAATGGAATTTATGAGCATGATGATTTTGACGCAGTTTCTAGATTTCAGGAAAAATATCTGAAAGATGTTCTTTCTCCATGGAGTCATAGCAGCTCTACAGGCTATGTATATATCACAACTAAGAAAAAGATAAATGAACTTTATTGCCAGAAAGAATTTCCTTTGACCAAAGAGCAAGAAAATGAAATGGCACTATTTATTTCTAGTCTCTCAAATCTTTCATCAGCTCTTTCAGAAGAAACTCAGGACCAAGAAGATCAACAATCCTCTCACACGCAAGAAGAAGATGGTGAAGTTAAGGATGATGAAGATAAAATGACACTTGAAAATGAAGAGAATGAAGAAAATAAGGAAGATGAAAAAGCTCAAGATGATGTCTTGATTGTTGGTGAAAGTGAAGATGAAGAAACTATAAATAGTAGTTCTATTGTCAAAGAATACAAAGACTTTGGTTCATGGGTATGGCCAATTATACTGATCGTAATTGGAATAGTATCATATTTCTTACTATCTGCATCAAAACGAAAGAAAGAGAAAGTAGGATAAAACAAGTTTTCGATAAACTCTAAAAACTCAGTTCTGGGTACCCAGAACTGAGTTTTTTAATAATAAGAAAATTAGGTGAAATCTTACTAGTTTTTTAAAGATCTTAAATACAAAAAATCATCCTTTTAAATCCCTATAATAAGCCATATTTTCATAAAACATTCATAGAGAACCACCTGTGGATAACTTTAATTGACATGTTTTTTAAAAAATGGATAATGATAATGCTCATATGTCAAAAAAATGAGCAAATAATGTAGTAAAAACAGTGTGGGGAGGGTCTTGAATCGGGTGCAAAACTACATAAGAATCAAACAAAAAAAACTGCGAAAAACAAATTTAACAACAAAATAAAAGAGGTAAAATAAAAATAAATAAGCGCAAAATTAAAAAAGGAGACAGGAGGAAACAAATACATAAATAGAATTATCAAAAAAAGAAAAGCACGAATATAAAACAAAACACTACTTGATTCTAAAAAGGTTTTTGATGAAAAACAGTAAGAGATGATAAACCAAAAATATTGATTGTAAATCAGTTTTGGTTATTTTTTGTAATCAAAACACTTTAAAATATATATATAATATTTAAGTAATATTTCAAACATTAGCATTTTATATTAGTAGAATATGATCAAGGAATAAACACTTAAATGTATCTGGCATAAAGCCAAAAGAGAAAAGTGGAAATAACGCACAATAAAAAAACGCTGAAAAACACATACAAAATAATGCACAAATAAACCTAAGAAAACAAAGTTTTTAAAAACAAGTTTAGGATGTTTTTTTAGCGATAAATTTCCATTCTTTATTATCATAGCAAATCAGAATATCATTCCGGATCTACTTCAAGATCTATTGATTTGTTTGTAATGGATATTGAGATATGTTCGGTATGAAAAGAACAAAAAAAACACTATGATAATAGAGACAAATTTTAAAAAATCTAAGTTAAATATATGATAAAAAAATTAAGTTTTTCCAGAAAGGGGATGAGAAAGAGAATAGCCTCACTCAGCTTGATCGCTTTGTTCTTTAATGCAACTATGATCGGAAGCCTTATTCCATCAGGAGATGTACTGAATGCTTGTCACGGAAACATTACCATTAAAAAGGTGACTATTCCAAGCGGAAGCAGTCAAGAGTTCAAATTTACCGGTTGTCTAGGAAATTTTGATTTAAAAGATGGTGAAAGCAGTGAAAAATTTTATAAATCTGCTGGAAATAAAGAATATACTGTTACTGAACCTAACGAAAAAGGCTGGGATCTTGTTAGCATAGTTTGTACTGGCGATGATAATTACAGCAGTAACATAAACAATAGAAACGTTGTAATTGATTTAGATAATAATGAAGATGTTATTTGTACTTTTACTAACTGCGAAGATGTCAATAATAACGAAATTTGTGATTATCTAGAAGTTACAGAATGCGGAGATGGAATCGTAGAAGGCGATGAACAATGCGATTATGGAAATGATAATAGCAATGAGTCTGGCTCAATTTGTTCAACTGAATGTAAAATAAGAGATTTATGCGCGGACTATGAAAACATAGCAGGAACAACAGTTGTTAGATTTAATAAAGGAATTCGTTCTGATAAAGGCTTAGTAGAAGCTGAAGCAGGTCCTGTTTCAGAGAATATTTTAGCTGGCATTTATGATATAACGCTTATTTCGTATGATGGATATCCTTCGCGAAGTTCAGCTAATCCAGCTGGACAATTACACGAAAAATGGTATGCCATTTTACAAGATAGCGGAAATAATGAGGTTGCATCAACAAGCGCAATCAGTGACTTGGAAGACGGAATTAATTATACAACCAAAGAAGAAACCGTTAACACAAGTTTTGATATTTCTACTGATGTAGCATCTATAATTGCTCATCACGATAATTATCCTCCAAAGCAAGGAACAAGTGGAGCAAATAGTGTTCATCCTATTTGCGCTGTTTTTGAATACAAAGAACCTAGACCAGAAACAGTAACAATAGTTGCTTCAAAAATAGTTTGTGATAACGAAATAGATCTACCAAATTGGGGAGGAGATCCAAGTGGCACAAAAGTTACTGGCGAACCTAATACGATCGAATCTAATACTGCTCAAGACTATGTTAACGCTAGTAATGGAAAATGTCGTCTAGTAGATGGTTGGAATTTTCAAGTTGGAGATACAACCGCTCATAAAGAAAAAGGAAATTTTTATGGACCAAGCATGTCTGACACTTGGATAACATTTGGTCCAACTGTAAATGGAGAAGTAGAAACAGTAGTTGATATAAATAATATAGCTAGTTCTCAATTACGCTTAAGAGAAGTTTTACAAGATGGATATATTCCATTTACTTATGATAATATTACAAAAGATAATAGTAATAATGTATCGGCAGAATTCTATTGCCATAATGATCTACATAACTATGACAATTATGACTATATCCGCGACATACAAAAGGGAGAAACTTATTATTGCATCGCGTTTAACGCATCAATATATGCTCCATACTGCGGAGATGGAATTGAAAATCAGGAATGGGAACAATGCGATAATAATGATAACCAACAAACAGGTTGCTCAGAACAATGCCAATATGTCGTTCCTCAATGTAGTGATCTCACCCTTGCAAAGATCACTGTTGATGAAGTTATCAATGACGGCAATGGCACAGGAAATATGACATCAGATCTTTTTCTTGGAGATGAAATTACAAAGATCCCATCAAATGTTTGGTTTAAAGTTTATGGTAATGGAAATTATGTAGAAGACAATGATATCATTGGAGCAGGATATGAAAATGTTCAAGGTCTTGCTGTACAACGAGGTAAACAAGACAACGGAAATGGATTCGTTAGAACTCTTATTCATGGATCTCATCCAAACAGCGATAATCCAGAACATATTCACGGAAATATCGAATTTTGGAATAATGGAAATACTAGCAACACAGTAGCTACATCAGTCGTAAATGACACAGCAACTAATAATCTTGGAAAATCAGTTATCACAGAAAAAATTAATACAGATGGCACTGCGTATGAAGCTGGAAACGATGAAGTAACTCTTCTTGGCGATGGAACTGTAGATTATTGGTTTACAGTAACAGTTGCTGATGATTCTGTATTTACAGAATATGCTCCAGTTGGTGCTTGTGAAGAAAGTATTTGTACTGACGAAGACGTAGATGGATATGCTACAGAAGGTGGAAACTGTGGACCTGTTGATTGTGATGATACTAATGCTTCTATTAATCCAGGAGCAACTGAGATTTGTTATGACGGTATTGATAATGATTGCGATGGCGATATTGATGAAGATTGTTATTGTGATCCAATAATGGCAAGAGTTGTAATTGATAAAGATGAAAGCGTAGGAGTAGATAATCTAATTTATGTTGGTGGCTCATTACTAGAAAACGTTTATGAAAGCGGAGAATGGTTTCCTGTTTATGAAAATGGATTTATTGAAGATCCAAATATAGAAGACACTACAAAAGGATATGAAAATGTACCAGGATTAGCTATTCAAAGAATAAATGGAACTGTTAGAGCTGTTCTATATAAAGGCACAATAACTAGTGAACGACACATAGAAGGACGAATTGAATTTTATAATGCTTCTGTCAATCATTTAAGAGACGACAATATAAACAATGACAATAATGCGTTAGAAGGTGAAACAGAATCGGGCGGATATATTGACGGCAATGGAACAAAAGGCAGCGCTGGAGACGATGAAGTTTGGCTAGAAAATGGCTTTTCTAATTTTTATTTAGGAGTTACCATTGGCGACGACGGATATTACACTGACTATTCTTCACTACCAATTGGAGAATGTAAAAACAGCTTTTGTGGAGATGGAATAGTTAATCAAGAATGGGAAGAATGTGATGGAATATATGGTTTAGCTTGTACAGAACAATGTCAATTTGAAGGAGATAATACTTGCAATGATCTGGTTTTGGCAAGAGTGAATGTTAATGAGGTTAAAAATTGGAATGACGGTGATATGACCACTAATATTTATCTTGGGTCAAAAACAAATGTAATTCCAAATGGTACATGGTTTGCACTTTATTCTAGTGATTATCCCGAAAATAACGGCTATATTATAGATGATGATATCAGTTCATATGAAGATGTTCCTGGCTTGGCAATTCAAAGATTGGATGACAGAATTCGAGCTGTAATTTACGGTTCTAATGCAAGCGAAATCAAAGAACATATTTATGGAAATATAGAATTTTATAACGCAACAGTACAAAGCTTTATTGGAGATAGTGAAAATGGATTTGGAAAATCAAATATACTTGAACCAAATAATGACTATATAGAATATACAAATGGAAGCGGTATTAATAACTATAATGCTGGTGATGACGAAATATGGATTAGTAACAATGAATCCCGTTCAAATTTTTGGCTTACAGTAACTTCCGCAGACGACGGATATTATACTGATTGGAAGATTATAGATGATTGTATTGATGATTGTTCTGTTTCTGGACATAAGTATAAGTACGATGAAGCTGGAATTGCCATTGGTCTAATTGACTGGATTATTGGACTTGCTCAAATTATAGATTGTGGAGAAAACGAGGAATGGGCTGATAGTGTTGAGAGTTATTCTTCAGGAACAGGAATCACAGATTTAAATAGAAAAGACTCATCTCAAGCAACTGGCGTAGCAGAACGTGATGATACTATTAATTTCGTTTCACTTGGAATGGGCGGAGAACTCGTACTTGAATTTAATAATCTTATCTTAAATGAAGTTGGCAATGATATTGAAATTGTAGAAACAACTTTTGGTTCTAAAACTTACGACGATTATAAGGAAAAGGCAAAAGTATATGCTTCACAAGATGGCATAGATTGGTCATATCTTGGTATAGCATATTTAGACGAAGAGCTTGATCTTGATAATGGTACGCTTGCTTCGGACGAAACAACTACGTTTGTTCTTAAATGGGCAAAGTATGTAAAGATTATTGATACTTCAATTCAACAAGGAGACGGCTATGATGTAGATGGTGTAAAAGCTATTCATTGTGGAAATGGAACGATCATAACGACAACAACAAATAATGATGGAGAATATTGCTTTGCAGATGTTGACGCTGGTAGTTACAAACTTTACGAAGAAATGCAAAGTGGCTGGCAATTACTTAAAATAATGTCTAATCTAAGTCCTTATCCTTTAATTTCTTTCACAGATTTATTCTTTGATATCTTTGTAGAAATTGAAGTAGTGGATGGAGAAACGATAACTGTTGATTTCTATAATGAAGAAGAAAATGGTCCAGTTAATCCAACTCTAACAGTAAATAAAGTACTTGACCCTGATACTGATCCAGGACTATTCAATCTTTTAATTGATAGTGATGTAAAAGTATCTGATATTGGAAATAATGGAACAACAGGAGCAGTTACTCTTAGTACAGGAACATATACAGTTAGTGAAACAGCAGGAACTGGAACCGACCTAAATGATTATATTACAACTTTTAGCGGTGCTTGTGATGTTAACGGAGATGTAACTTTGGGAGATGGAGATAATGCTGTTTGTACAATTACAAATACAATTAAAACAATTCCAAATGGTGATGTAATTATCAATGAAATTGCTTGGATGGGTACAGACAATGCACCTGCTGATGAATGGATTGAGTTAAGAAATATGACAAATCAAGAAATAATTTTAGATGGTTGGACATTGAATGCTCAAAATGATTTTCCAAAAATTACTCTAGAAGGAAGTATAGCTGCTAATGGATATTATTTATTAGAACGAACAGATAACACTACTGTACAAAATATTACAGCAGATAAAATTTACACTGGCGCATTAGAAGATGGTGGTGAATTTCTTGAGCTAAGAAAAGCAGATAATACTTTAGTTGATGAAGTAGATGCAAGTAATAGTTGGCAAGCTGGTATAGAAACAACGCCAAAGCATCCAATGGAATTATGTTCTGATGGTAATTGGTATGATAGCGATGTAGCTGGTGGAACTCCTAGAGCAGAAAATGGTTGTGGCGGAAATAGCCCTTTTTGTGGAGACGGAATAGTTAATCAAAATAGTGAGAAATGCGACGATAATAATAACGATAGTTTTGATGGATGTAGTTCAAGTTGTCAGATAGAATCAATCTTTGGTTATAAACTTAACGACGAAAATAATAATGGTGCTGATGATAGTGAGCCAAAACTTAGTAATTGGACTATTGAACTATACGATGATGTAAATATGATCACTACTACAGAAACAGCCATAACAAGTTCTGTAACTGAAACAATAGGATATTATTCTTTTGAAAATTTAGGAGAAGGTGACTATTGGGTCAAAGAAATTCAGCAAGCTGGCTGGATACAAACAACTCCAACAACATCAATAGAAGTAAATTCAACAGCAATATCTACACAGCAAGTAGTATTTGGTAATCGTAAAACACAATGTTTTGATGGAATTGATAATGACGGAGATACTTTCATAGATGCTAATGACATAGGATGTTGGACAGACGAAAACGATTCTAATACTTATGATCCTAACGATGATAACGAAGAAAATGGGTCAACACCTGTTTATCAATGCTCAGATGGAAATGACAATGATGGAGATGGTTTGATAGATACTGACGATCCAGGATGTCATACAGACTGGGACGCAAGCAACGCTAGCACTTATGTGCCAACAGATAATGATGAATATCATCCTTACTGTGGCGATGGTGCATGTAATAATAATGAAAGTTGTTCTACTTGTTCGCAAGATTGCGGTAATTGTGGAGGAGGAGGTGGTGGCGGAATAATATATCCTAAATCAATAATAATAACGAACGAAAAAGTTATTTATCTTGGTGGAGGAGAAGCTATGGTAACTTGGACAACCAATATTGAAGCAACGAGACAAGTTGCTTATGGCGATGATTCAATTTCACCTCTTGGAGTTCTTCCGGAATATGGATATGATTCTGTTAATACTGAATCAACAGATATGATAAAAGAACATAGTATGATAATAGCTGGCTTAACCGACGGAATTCCATATTATTTTAGACCAATCGCAGATAGAAATGGCTCAACAGGTGAAGTTGTCGGAATAGAAGTATCTTATAAAATAGGTAAAGTAAAAGGGACAGAAGCACCAACTCCTACTCCAACAGAATGTAATTATCTCTTAGAATATATCAAGTTAGGAGCTCTTAATAATCCAGTTGAAGTTAAGAAACTGGAATGGTTCTTGAACGAATTTGAAGGAGAAAGCCTTGCAATAAACGGCATTTATGAGCAAGTTGATTTTGACGCAGTTTCTAGATTCCAGGAGAAATATCTGGAAGATGTTCTTACTCCATGGGGTCATATTGGAGCAACAGGCTATGTCTATCTTACAACCAAGAAAAAGATAAATGAACTTTATTGTCAAAGAGAATTTCCTTTAACACAAGAACAAGAAGCAGAAGTTGCAAGATTTAGCACAATGTTTAGCTCACTAGCCCAAGGTGATGAGATACCTTTTGAATATGATATCTTTACACCAGAGAGTTACACAGAAGAAGGAACATCTGAATATTATGAAGATGAATCAGGAGAGGTTGCTGGAGATGAAGATGAAGGTGGATCAGAAGATGAATCAGGAAACGAAGAGGAAACAGAAAAAGAACTAGGATATGATGAAACACTCTTAATAGATGAAGACGATAATGTTTTGCTTATTGGTGAAGATGAAGACAAGGATGACGAAACTTCAGAAGATAATTCTATTGTTAAAGCATTTAAAGATTTCACTTCATGGATATGGTTGATTGTAGCAGCCATAATTGGAATAATCGCATACTCCCTCTTGTTCGCATCAAAGCAGAAGAAAAATGAAAATGAAGATGGAAACGAGAACGAAGAGAAATAAACTGAAAGATAATTTAAAAGTTTATCTGAAAAACTCCGCTATTTATTTAGCGGAGTTTTATTTTGTCTCAAGAAAACTCTGAAAAACAAAGTTTTTGTCATTCTGAATAATGTCATTCCTGAACTAAATTCAGGACAGGCTCTGAGCTTGTCGTGGGATTGATTCAGAATCTTTCATACATTAGGTTCTAACTTATACTATCTACATAATACTTTTGTTTAAAATATAAACACAATAATATTGTTCGACTTTATGGAGAACTCCACGCAATAAATTTCTCCACAAGGTCGAAAAATATTAAAAATGACAAAACTATGTTTTTCAGAAACTCCTTAAGCCATTAACAGAAATGAAAAAATAGAGTAAAATAAGAATATATCTTTCTGGAGTATAGAACGAACGGAGTAAAGTTCTACCTGAAGTATCGTGTAGCTATGTTTTAATGATATTTCAGTTGAACTCCGCTACCACTTTGTTCAACACTCCAAAATTAACATAAAAAACTATGAATTGTAAAAAGTCAATAAGTTTACATAAAAAGTTTGGTGGGAAATTGGAAATTAAAAGTAAGTTTAAAATAAAAACCAAAACGGATCTAAGTTTAGCTTACACACCTTGTGTTGCTGAAATTTCTTCAGCAATTGCCAAAAATAAAAAGTTAGCAAAAGAATATACTATCAAAAAAAATACTATTGCAGTTGTTTCTGACGGAAGCGCTGTTTTGGGTTTGGGAAATATAGGAGCAGAAGCAGCAATCCCTGTGATGGAAGGAAAGGCGATTTTGTTCAAAGAGCTTGCTGATGTTGACGCATTTCCAATTTGTTTAAAAACGCAAGATCCAGATGAGATCATTCAGATTGTAAAAAATATTGCTCCTGTTTTTGGAGGAATAAATCTTGAAGATATTTCTGCACCAAACTGTTTCTATATTGAAGAAAAATTACAAGAAATCGGAATACCTGTTATGCACGATGATCAGCATGGAACAGCAATAGTTGTTATTGCCGCACTGATCAATGCTCTAAGGGCTATTGAAAGAGAAATAAGCTCTATGAAAATTGTCATAACTGGAGCTGGAGCAGCAGGAACCGCAATATCAAAAATGATAGCGAGAGAGCTTCGCCCAAAAGATATAATTATGTGCGATAGCAAAGGAATAATAAGCAAGAAAAGAAAAGACTTGAGTCCAGCAAAAACGAAACTTCTTAAAATAGGTAACAAAGATAATAAACAGGGGAGCATGGAAGATGCTTTGTTGAATGCTGATATTTTTATAGGTGTTTCAAGCGGAGGAATATTGAATACTGATATGATCAGAACGATGAATCAAAACCCGATTATTTTTGCAATGGCAAATCCAACACCAGAGATCATGCCTGATGAAGCAAAAAAAGGTGGAGCTTCTGTTATTGGCACAGGAAGAAGTGATTTTCCAAATCAAATTAATAATGTCCTGGCTTTTCCAGGAATTTTCAGAGGACTTTTGGACAGTGGCACGGCAAAAATTACAAATGAAATGAAAATAAGCGCAGCAAAAGCACTGGCTGATTATGTTAAAAATCCAACAGTTAAAAAGATTCTTCCAAACCCTCTTGATAAAAACGTCTCAAAAGCCATAGCTAAAAGTATAATGAAATCTAAATGACTCTGAATTTCAAAAAACATTTTGGAGATTTGATATATATTGCAACAATATCTTTTTTTGTATTTATTATTTTTCTTCCAGCAATCTATGTTTTAAGCTATGCTATCGGCGGTAAAATTGAAATTTCAGAAGAACTAGCAAGAGCACTTTCAGTTTCATTTTTAGTTGCATTTACCGTTACTGTTGTAAACTTATTTTTTGGAGTTGCGCTAGCTTGGATCTTTGTAAAAACGAAAAGTAAATATAAGGTTTGGCTGGATAACTTGATCGATCTTCCTCTTATCGTTCCAACGGCAGCTTTAGGACTTTCAGTCTATTTGTTTTGGGGAGAGTTTTGGAATCTTGAAAAGGGAATCCTAATGATCATTTTGCTTCATGTAATTTTTACACTTCCTTATATGGTCCGCTCTGTAGCAGCTTCTATGGAACAGATCAATGATACTTATAACGAAGCTGCAAGTACACTTGGAGCATCTGCTTTCACACTTTTTAGAACGATTGATTTTCCACTATTTAAAAATGGTGTTGTTACTGGAGCAGTTCTGACATTTACCAGAAGCCTCAGTGAAACTGGAGCAACAACAATGGTTGCCAGCCTCGCAACAATGACTGCGCCAGTATTCGTTGTAAACTTAAAAAAATCAGGAGATGTTCCTCAAGCAGCAATTGCAAGCATTATTCTTATTCTCTCTGCTTTAACCATTCTTTTTATCGCCAAATTCCTAACAAGAAAAAAACATTTTAATTTTAATTTGATCTATCCTAAATTTGAAAGATCACTAAGCAACTTATCTAGTGTTAGAAATTTCATAGTAACTTTGTTTTTTCTATTTATAATCTTGATCCCGACTTTTTATATAATCTTCTATAATTTTACAAACTTTAGTCCAGTTTTTAATTCGCAAATCTTACAAAGTTTTCTTACGTCTTTCGGAATAGCTTTCGCAGTAACGATCGTTGGATTGCTCTTTGCGATTCCAATGGCATATTTCATTGCCAGAAGCAAAAGCAAAAGACTCTCTTCGCTTTTTGAAAATATGCACGATGTTGTTCTTCTGGTCCCCACAAGCGCTCTTGGATTTTCATTGGCAATGTTTTGGGGAAAGCTTCAATTCAATGAACTTTTAATTCTTACCTTAAGCCATCTAAGTTTCACATTTCCACTTCTTGTGAAACCGATTACCACTGCCATTCGAAACGTTGACTTTAGTATTGAAGAATCAGCTCTATGTCTTGGTGCAAGCAAACGCAAAGTTTTAACTTCCATTCTTTTTCCCCTGATCACTCCAGCGATCGTTGCCGGAAGCATTATGGCTTTTATGAGAAGCCTTAGCGAAACTGGAGCCACCTTAGCAGTTAGTCATGAAGTTAAAACAGTCTCAGTTCTGATCGTTGATCTTGTTAAGAACGATCAGCTCTCAGAAGCAGGATTCTTATGTTTCATTTTATTTATGATCGCATTCATATTCTTAATCACATTGAAGAAAACAAAGCATTAGCTTCTTAGGCATTAGCTTCTTAGCTTTTTAGGATTTTTAAAAAATATGGAGAATAAAATAGAAATAAATAGTTATAAGGATTTAATAGTATGGCAAAAATCAATGACTCTTGTTGTTGAGATTTATAAGCTAACTGAATTTTTTCCAAAATCAGAGATTTACGGACTGACATCTCAGATGAAGCGTTGTGCAGTTTCGATTCCTTCAAATATCGCAGAAGGAAGAAGATTTACCCCGTTAAATAATTTTAAATTTTAAAATATTTATGTATTATGTCTATGTGTTATTAAGTAAAAAAGATAATAAAAGATATATAGGTTATACTAAAAATTTAAAATTAAGATTTGAGCTCCATCGAAAAGGACAAGTGGAATCTACTAAAAATAGACGTCCATTGGAATTAATTTATTATGAAGCGTGTTTAAATCAACAAGATGCTACACATCGCGAGAAGTATTTAAAAACTTATCACGGTAGTATGTTTATAAAAAATAGGCTCAAATCTTATTTAACTGGGTGAAGAAAGTAAAAAAGATTATCGTCATTTTTTAATAATTGCCTATGGTTCTGGAGCTGAGCTTGAAACACAAATTGAAATAGCAAAGAGATTGCAATTTAATAAAAATATAGATTTTATAAAAGTTGATAGTTTATTAAATGAAGTTATGAGAATGTTGAATAAAATGTTATCAACATTAAAAGATTAATATAGTTTCTTAGAAAACTAAGAAGCTAAAAAGCTAATTCCTAAAAAGCTAATTACTAAACCATGCCAAATATAGAACTTAAAAAGATCACAAAAATATTTACTTCAAGTAACGAAGCAACAAAAGGGGAAATGATTACTGCTGTTGATAATGTTAATTTGAAGGTTAAAAAACATAGCTACAATACTCTTTTAGGACCATCTGGTTGTGGAAAAACAACTTTACTTCGAATGATCTCGGGGCTTGAAAGCCCAACAAAAGGTAAAGTCTTTTTTGATAAAAAAAATGTGACAAATATGTCAACGGGGCAGCGTGATATTGGATTTGTATTTCAAAATTATTCGCTTTTTCCACATATGGATATTTGGCATAATGTTAACTATGGACCAGTAGTAAGAAATAAA
>JAGLIM010000073.1 GCA_023142995.1 Minisyncoccota bacterium
GTCGGTTGAAAAAAAGAATTAATAAAAAAGAATACAGTAGAATAATAAACTCTTTATGGGTTTGGCTTGAGAAAACATTACGAAAGGTCAGGATTAATTTTCTGAAGATTGATAATAAGATCATTAATGTTTTGGATAAATTGAGAGAGAAGAAAACAGAAGTAGAAGTTGACAAAAAGACACAAATTGATAATATAGAAAAACATGAAGATGATATTTTTGCAGATCAAGACCAAGAGTCAACTTTGGAGCAGAAAGAAATTTTTGAATTAAAGGCGATAGATCAAAAAGAGACCGAAGTTGAATCTTATGAGCACAAGGATGAAGATAAAGGCGTAGATGATGTAGTAATGTTGTCTGAAGAGAAATTGATAGATGAACAAGAAGATAAAGAGGACAAAGAAGATAAAAAAGATGAAGAAGTTAAGGAAATTGATTCTCATGAAGATAAAGATGAAAATTTATACGTTGCTAAAGAAGACGCAAAGGGAAAAGAAAAAGAATATATTGAAGCGATAATCAAGAATCCAATTGATATTAAATCATATTGGAAATTGGGAATTGTATATTCGAGAAGAAAGAACTATAAAGATGCGATTTCCTGTTTTCGCCAGATCACAAAAATAGATCCAACTTACAAAAAAGCCAAAAACAAGATTTCTGATCTGTTGGAAAGAATGAAAGACAAAAAAGAAGACAAGAAGAAGAAAAAAGAAGAAAAGAAAGAAAAGAAAGATAAGAAAGAAGATGTTGAAATTGTGGAAAAGGAAGAAAAACAAGATATAGACAGTTGATTGTTATTATCTCAAAGAAGTAAGGATATTAATCTTGCCGACTTAGCTCAGTGGTAGAGCAGCTGTTTTGTAAACAGCAGGTCGTCAGTTCGAATCTGACAGTCGGCTCAAAATCATTTTAACATATTAACATGTTCCTTGCCGTTGTAGCTCAGTGGTAGAGCAATTCCATGGTAAGGAATAGGTCTGCGGTTCAAGTCCGCACAACGGCTCAAAGAAACAATACTGCAATTGATTTTGTGGTGTTTTTTTATATTAAATTTTCTCTTTACGAGCGCAATTTTTCAGGGTATTATGAATTTATAGATACGCTGAGATATAAATATTTTTTTACCCTAAAATACAAATATTCTTCGTCTTGTCATAATATTCTTTGTCTCGCTATAATATTCTTCGTCTCGCTATAATATTCTTCGACCTTGTGGAGAAGTTCATCGCACAGAGTTCTCCATAAAGTCGAACAATATTATATTATGTTCCCCCTGATAAGGGGGCTAGGGGGTTTGAAATATCGTTTTATTATAAATATTCTTTGATCTTCCTATATTGATCATTTTGAATTACGAAATACTTTTTTTGTTATTTCAATTGAAGTCGAGAAATTTAAAATTGTAGACTTCTTGTTGTAAAAGTTTATACTGAATTAATTCAACAAGCTTGTCCGCAGACTTATTTCAACACTCCAACGAAATGGCAAAGGGTGAAAATAGTATTTCGTAATTCAAAATAATCAATTAATCTAAAAATCATGAATGAAGTCTATAAAAGACCTGAAACTCAGGAAGAGCCAAAAATAATCACCTTGGAAAAGTCATTTGAAGATGGAAGAAAAAGTGAAATTTCATATTGTCCAGAATTAGGTGGAACAATAACATCTATAAAGATCAATGGCGTAGAGATTCTCCGAGGAGATCCAAATAGTCTAAAAGGTGAGAAAAAGAGGGGAGGAATACCGATTATGTTTCCAAATGCTGGACCGCTTAAAGAAATGCTTGAAGGTGCGACTGAAATATTAGAACAGCATGGTCCTGTCAATAAATCAGACGAATGGGAAAATAAAACGGATGAAAATGGAAATGAATTGATTGAGGAACTTGAAGGTGAAAAATCTGCTAGTTATCCTTATGAGCAATATTTATTAAGAATTATCAGCGAGATTGAAGAAGATGGATCAGTCCTATTAACTCAAGAAGTTCAAAATAACTCAGACAAAGAAATGCCGATCTCAATGGGTTTTCATCCATATTTTGCGGTTCCAAAAGGCGAGAAAAATAATGTTGAAATTGATTTTGGAGGTAACGAAAAAGTGAACAGTAAAATAAGAGAAAATTATAAAGCATGTCTTGGTGGCGAGACAATAATGATTGATAGATCTGAATTGGAAGATTCAGAGGGAAATTGGGATGTAAAGATAAAAATACCAGGAAATGACACTATAATATTGGATGTTTCCAAAGAGTATGAAAATATATGGATATGGTCAATGGAAAGTGAAGAGACAGACGAAGATGATTTCATTTGCGTTGAACCAGTGCTACGAGGACCAGGAGGACTAACTGATAACCCAGAGATCGTTGAACCACACGAAAATTTCACAGGAACAGTAAAGTTTGGTATGGCAAAAGAATAGTATTCTTTGCGGGGACTGGTTTGCCTGTCCGCCTTGGGGGGGGTAAGTCGTTTCAAAATGTTTACCATTCACACAAAGTAATATTTATAGAAATTTATTTCATAACAGAAATATATGGAAAATATGATGGGAGATGCAATGGAAAATAGAGAATTAAAGCAACGATGGAAAGACGAGACTTTAGAAAGAAAAGACTCAATTGTTGAATTTATCAAAAATTATTTTGAAAACAGAAGGACTCAAAGAGAAGGGGACAATGAAGAAAAGAAAGATTATGATTCTTTTGTAGAACTTCATTTTTCAGGAGCAAATGTTAATGTGAATAGCAAGATCAAAACAGGAGAAGCAGAACCAAAACAGATCAATGTCTATTATGAAGAAGACGAGATCAAGCAAATACATATTCTATATAATTCAGAAGGCAAAGGACACAACATTGATGTCTATCTAAAAGGCGAAGCCATTGAAGATTATCTGCAAGAAAATGAAACGGAAACGGAAAATTAAGTTAGAGACATTGAATGTTAGCTTTATAGTTTCAATTTTCCTTTATAATTCCCCTCTTGAGAGGGGTTGGGGTGTGTTATGACGTGTTATGTACATATTTGCTATTGACAAAATTAGAAATTTCGTTACAATAAATATGAAAAAAATATCTTAAAGAGAAGGTATTTTTATTATGATAAACAACTAAAAGAAGTAATAAAACAAAAAAGAGGTTAGAAGAAATGGAATTAGGAATGATGTTGTACGCGCTGTTCATTCTTGTAATCAGCATATGGAACTCCTTTGCTGGTGGAATCAGGATGTCAACTGGAAAAACATGGGATAAGATCGTTGGAGTAGCAGCGATTTCGGCAGGAATGCTTGGTATGTGCTATATATTTTCTTTGGTGATGGGAGTTTCTCCAATATTTGTGGTGTATCTTATAATCGCTCCATTTGTGGGTATGGGTTTGATCATCACAATAGACAGCTGGTATCTCTATAGGGAGACAAAAAGCAAGTGGATCCTTCTACTGGCAATATATAACACAGTTGTTACATTTTGGAATCTGGTTTTGATGATAAAGATTTTCAAAGATGTGAAATTTGAAGATATCGTCAAAATTGGTGCTGGCACAGGAGTAGTAGCATTTGGGTTTTCAAATGCAGAAGCGTTTCTCCTAAATCTTGTAATTGCTACAGTCATAGCAGTCATTATAGCATTTATAGGGCGCAGGCTTTATAACAATGATGATGTTGAAGTCAGAAAGATCCCTGATGGATACAAATAAAAATATATATCTATGACAGATATATTCGTCGAACAAAAGTCATCAAGACTTCTGTTCTTCTTTTTTTTATGCGATGCGTGCCTATTGACAAAATGGTTATAGTAGTATATGATGTACAGTTGTTCTTTATATCTTCGCAAAATAATTTTGATTGTTAGCGATAATGTTAATAATCAAATTTGCTTTATAAGATAAAAGATATTTTGGATTACGAATAGTGGAGGATTGTTAAAATATGAATGCAAATGCCAAAGAAATGATGGAAGTTGTAGAAATCGTTAGAGGGTGTCAGCGTAAACTCTGGAACTCCAGACTGTCCCATGGTGAAGGTGTCTATAGAGTTGGTAAGTTTGTAGTTGAATCACCATTCTTATGTCCCGGTCAGGAAAACAGAGAATTTAAGTTTTGGGAAAACGGATGTTTTGACAACGGTAGGGTGGAATGTAGTTTTCATGAAAATGATTTCAGCTTTTTCGTAATCGGAGAGCAAGGCAAAGTTGTTGTCACAAATAATCCGAATCTGATAATTCGAAAATTTGTGAAAATCTACGCAAACCAAATCTATCCCTATATTGGATATACATGGACAAGAGAAGAAAGAAGAGGAGTACCAAAAGAAACTCTTTCTTCCATGAGATTCACTCTGAATAGTTCTACCTTTGTGCAATATGATTATAAAGGTGGAGAATATAAAATTATGAATCACAAAAACATACTTCTTTTCGAGATAGAACTTCCTGAAGATCTGAACAAAGTTACAGAGATCAAAGGAGTACCATTTGAAAAGAGGATTGATTTCGACTCTATGATAGAAGAAATCATTACGGAATCTGGCATCAGAGAACTTTCTGATGCAATAAACCAGGTAACCGGATAAGAACAAGGCCCTATACACCTTCGTTCTTTTTTATATATAAATGTTATATATTATTAACCCCAAAAGATAGAAAACCATTTGATTATTCGGCTGAATAAAGGTATGATAAGGGTATTAAAATACCATTATTTTTTTATTTGTCATTTCGAATCCCGATAGGGTGAGAAATCTAAGAGTTGTACTATGCCAGAATAATGTGATGTGTCATTCTAAATAATGTCATCCCGAGCGACGATAGGAGTCGAGGGATCCCTCTCAATTTCACAAAACGTTTATTAAAGAAATATTTATTTTAAATGGACTCCCATTCTGCAAGCGTAGTTGTAATTTAATATCTACTTAATATTTTTCGACCTTGTGGAGAAATTTATCGCGAAGAGTTCTCCATAAAGTCGAACAATATTCTAATTAACTTTAGAACACTATTATTATATACAAAACAAAAATATGAGCAAATCATTTACAATTCACGACCTACCGAAAGAAGAGCGTCCGCGTGAGCGATTGGTTGAACTTGGCGAACAAGCGCTTTCTGTTCAAGAACTATTACAAATTATTCTAGGTCGTGGCAGTGCTGGCGAATCAGTAGCAGTCACAGCTCAAAAACTATTATCACAATTTAGGAGCCTTGAAAAGCTATCCGAAGCAAGTATTGAAGAATTATCTTCAATCAAGGGAATCGGACCAGCAAAAGCAACTCAAATAAAAGCAGTTTTTGAAATTGGTCGTAGACTTTCTACTCAAATTCCATCTTACAAAAGCAAAGAACTTAATAATCCCGAGAAGGTACACAAATTGATAAAAAACAAGCTTAAAAACTACCATAAAGAACATTTTTATATCATTCTCCTCAACAGCAGAAACTGGTCAATCGCAGAAGTTTCAATTGGCAGTCTTAACGCTAGTATTGTTCATCCACGCGAAGTATTTTCAGAAGCAATCAAAAACAAAGCCGCATCAGTAATTTTTGTTCACAATCATCCATCCGGAGACCCAGAACCATCAGAAGATGATCTTGAAATTACCAAAAGACTAGTTAATGGTGGAAAAATTTTAGGAATTGAGGTTGTTGATCATATAGTTGTGGCGAAAGATAGATTTATGAGTTTTAAGGAAGAAAAATTAATTTAAAAATATGAGTAATTCTAAAAAAGAAATTATCAAACGATTAGAGAAGATGACGAAGTGTTTGAGGAAAAAATGGCAAAATATACAAAAGAACTATCTGGACAGTTTAAACAATCAAAAGAGCTTGAAGAGAGAATAAAGAAGAATCTAAAAAGTATTGGGTTTGGAATAGATATAAAATATGTATAATTATACTTATTGACAATAGGTATAAAATAGGTATAATTTAGGTATAACTAGACCAATTGTAAAAATATGTATTTTAAGCTAAAAAAACCGAATTTATCCAAAATCGCAAAGGAAGAAATATCCGAAACTCTTTTTGATGAAAAAAAAGAAGAGATTTTTAATTTTATAAAAAGAGTCAACGAAGATGAATATTTATATTGGGATAAAATTAAATTCAAAGAACCTGCGCCACAAGGAATTTCCAAAGAGGGATTGTGGCAAGTAATAAAAATCTCTCGTAAAATGCAAAGCAAAAAAACACCAATCAGGGATGAAAATGGCAAATATTTTAGTTGGATTAAACTTTCGTATCTTGAAGAATTTTTTCATAATTTAGATATGAATACAGGTGGAGAACTTTTTACGGAAAAGGCGGAAGTTGACAAGAGAAATAAACAAAAGTTGATTACTCGCGGAATAATGGAAGAAGCTATTGCTTCATCTCAATTGGAAGGCGCAGCTACCAGCAGGCAAATGGCGAAGAAGATGTTAAGAGAAGAGCGAAAGCCAAAGAATGAATCAGAACGGATGATTGTTAACACATATCTTTCAATGAAGGCACTTGAAGATGAATACAAGAATAAGAAAATGAGTACAGAATTAATTCTAGAAATGCATAGTCTTATAATTAAAGATACTTTTGATGAAAAAGGAGAAAAGCCAAGAATAAGAAAAGAAGATGACGATATTTGTGTAGTGGATAAATCAAGCGGGGTTATATATCACAAAGCCCCAAATATTAAGTTTGCTAAGGAAGAGATGAATATGTTGGTAAAATTTGCCAATAACGAATTGGAAACTGGGTATTTTATGCATCCTGTAATAAAAGCGATTTTCTTACATTTTTGGATAGGTTACTTACATCCGTTTACTGACGGTAATGGCCGTTTGGCTCGTTTATTGTTTTATTGGTACTTATTAAAAAAAGGATATTGGGCTTTTTCATATCTGCCAATCTCAAAGATTATTAAACTTTCTACAATGCAATATGAAATGGCGTATGTTTATAGTGAGCAGGATGATAACGATCTTACTTATTTTGCAAATTATAACATACAAAAAATTAAGCTTGCCATAAAGAACTTTAATGAATATCTGGAAAAACAAGTAAGAGAAAATATAAAAATGAAAAAAAAGTCT
>JAGLIM010000074.1 GCA_023142995.1 Minisyncoccota bacterium
TTACAGCTTATCTCGGTCAAGTTCTGGAAAATTCACAAAAAGAAGCTGACAAGCTTAAAGATGATTTTATAAGCACTGAACATATTTTACTTTCTATGACTAAAAGTAGTGGAATTGCAAATGATATTCTTAAAAAATTTAATGTAAATTATGAAAATATTCTGAAAGTTCTCGTTGATGTAAGAGGATCTCAAAGAGTATCAGATAGTGAACCAGAAAGTAAGTTTCAAGTTCTTGAAAAATACGCTCAAAATCTGACAAAACTTGCTAAAAAAGAGAAACTTGATCCTGTGATCGGAAGAGATGAAGAAATTAGAAGAGTAATGCAAGTAATTTCAAGAAGAACGAAAAACAATCCCGTCTTAATTGGTGAAGCTGGAACAGGAAAAACAGCCATCGTTGAAGGACTTGCGCAAAGAATCGTACAAGGAGATGTTCCTGAATCATTAAAAAATAAAGAAGTTATTTCTCTTGATCTAGGCTCATTGATCGCTGGTACAAAATTCAGGGGCGAATTTGAAGAAAGACTCAAAGCAGTTCTTAAAGAAGTTGAGCAATCTTCTGGAAAAATCATACTTTTTATTGATGAACTTCACACTCTTGTTGGTGCAGGAGCTTCAGAAGGTTCAATGGACGCCTCTAATATGCTCAAACCGCTTCTTGCCAGAGGAAAACTACATACAATAGGAGCGACAACTCTAAAAGAATATCAAAAATATATCGAAAAAGACGCGGCTCTTGAGAGAAGATTTCAAATTATTTATGTCAAAGAACCAAGCATTGAAGATACAATTTCAATTCTCAGAGGAATAAAAGAAAAATATGAAGTCCATCATGGAGTTCGTATCACAGATTCAGCTCTAGTATCAGCCGCAACATTATCTTCTCGATATGTTTCTGACAGATTTCTTCCAGATAAAGCCGTCGATCTCGTAGATGAAGCCGCATCAGCTCTTCGAATGGAAATTGACAGCATGCCAGCAGAACTTGATAAGATGAAAAGAGATACTCGTAGATTTGAAATCGAAAAAAAAGCTCTCAAGAAAGAAAAGGATAGAGAATCAAAAGATAGATTAAAAGAACTAGAAAAAACAATCGCAGATCTAAAAGAAAAAAGTAAAGACATTGAAATTCAATGGAAAAATGAAAAGGAAATAATTTCAAATATCAGAACTTCAACAAAAAAAATCGACAAGCTTCGACAAGAAGCTGAAATTGCTGATAGAAACGCAGAACTTCAAAAAGTAGCTGAGATCAGATATGGAAAGATCCCTGATCTCGAAAAAAATATCAAAAAGGAAAAGCTTAACTTGCAAAAGATCCAAGGTGACAGACCAATTCTCAAAGAAGAAGTTGATGAAGAAGATATTGCAAAAGTGATCTCTCGCTGGACTGGTGTACCAGCTGAAAAAATGATGAAAGAAGAATCACAAAGACTTTCTCATATGGAAAATGTCCTGTCCAAAAGAGTTATCGGACAATCCGAAGCAATAAAAGTTGTTTCTAATGCAGTAAGAAGAAATCGTGCTGGAGTTTCTGAGGAAAACAAACCAATCGGTTCATTCATTTTTATGGGTCCAACCGGAGTAGGTAAGACTGAACTTGCAAAAGCACTTGCAGAATTTATGTTTGACAGTGAGGATGCGATCATCAGAATTGATATGAGCGAATATATGGAACGTCATGCAGTTGCAAAAATGATCGGATCCCCTCCTGGATATATCGGATTTGAAGAAGGAGGACAACTCACTGAACAAGTTCGCAGAAAACCATATAGTGTAATTTTGTTTGATGAAATCGAAAAAGCTCATCCAGAAGTTTTTAATATATTCTTACAAATATTAGATAACGGAAGATTAACAGATGCAAAAGGAAGAGTCGTAAACTTCAAAAATTCAATAATCATCATGACATCAAATATCGGAAACCAGATCATTCAGGAATATTCATCGCCTAGCTCCGTAAACCGTAATAGCAAAAAAGCTCTCAAAGAGACAGAGCTTGAAAATAGAATAAAAGCTGAATTGAAAAACCACTTCAAACCAGAGTTTTTAAACCGTATTGATGAAACAATAATTTTTCATTCGCTTTCTGAAAAAGAAATTTCACAGATCGTTGATCTACAACTTGAAATTGTCTCTGCCAGACTTGCAAAACAAAATATAAAGATTGAGGTTACGAACAAAGCAAAAAAAATAATTACAACTAATGGCTATGAGATAAATTATGGAGCAAGACCATTAAAAAGAGTCATTCAAAATGAGATTCTTGATAAATTGGCGCTTGGGATCATTGAAGGAAAAATTAAAGATAACGACACAATTGTTATTGATTCTGATAAAAACAAGATAACTTTCAACAATACTAGATCTAAAGGAAAAAAATAATCAATTCAACAAAACAAATAAGGTCAAGATCATTTTGGAACAACAATAGAATAAAATAAAAACAATCAAATGAAATTACTTAAATATATCAAGTTCATCCTTCCTGCATTAATTTTCTATATAATGATGGAATTTTTCTTTAGAAGTTTTGGATTATCAAAATCCTCTTTGATTACATTATTCTTAATTTCAATTCTTAGCGCTTTTTGGATCACTAAATATCGGTTTTTACCAATTATTCTAATCTTACTTTTTACAACTGGCAGTGTACTCACCTTAATTACAATTGGAAGAAATAGCTTTCAGCAGTTATATATTGAATTAGTTTCTATAACATTTTTCTTCTCTTTGATTGGCCTGCACAGATTTTTCATTCAACAGGAAAATTGGATGAAAAGAGAAAATATAAAATCAAAGATTTTGGATTCTGGATTCAATTTGAACCAAAGTATTATTTTAATTTCAATCTTTTTAATTTCAAGCGGTACTTATGGACTTTATATTGATTTAGATCTGCCTCTTTGGCTTTTGATCATTATAATATTTGTAACTATATTCTCCTCAACTATTTATTTAACAAGAATAAACTTTTTAAAAAGTAAAGCAGAGGAGATTCACTTAGACACTGTTAAAAATAAAACATTTAATTTTTATTCTTTCCTTTTAAGTCTTATTATAGTAGAATTAACTTGGGCATTAAGTTTTTCCCCAGCAAATCATCTTACTGTGGGAGCATTGATTCTCTCAATGTACTATCCATATTGGAATATTCTGAAATATTATCTAAGGAACAAACTTACTAAAAAAATTGTTGCATCTAATATATTGTTTTTTTTGCTTTTTTTAAGCATTACGATTATATCAGGTCAATGGACAATTTCTTAATAGTGCCCTCAAAAAAATAAGTAATTATTATAATCTTATTTATATGAAAAATATTACAATTAAATCACTAAGAGATAAACAAAAAGACACTACCAGAGATACAGACGATTTTTTCAAAAAACCAAAAGAGAAGACTGATGAACTAGAAGACCTTCCTTATAAACCAAGAAAGACTAAATTTATCTTTAAAGCCGTTTTTTCAATCATTTTTGTTTTTGTTATAGGAGGAGTTGGAGGTATAATAATAGACAGATTTGCACTTCCTTATCTTTTGGTAAAATACCCAGAACTCAATCAACATGAATTTCTTAGAAGAGTAACTGAAAGAACAACAATCGTGGAAGTGACAAAAGAAGTAAAAATATCAGAAGACAAAGCTGTGGTTGAAGCTATTAAAAAAGTTTCTCCTTCTGTCGTTGAAATTATAGAATTCTCGAACGAGACCAATAATTCACTTTACAAAGGAGCTGGAATACTTCTGACAAACGATGGATATATAATTACTTCAATAACTAATATAACTCCTTCCGAGAAAGATTCTTCTGAAGAAAATAACATTATTAAAATAAAAGTTAAAAACGGAAAAACTTATGAAACAGAATTAGTTAAAATCGATCTTTCTACTGGACTTGCAATTATAAAAATCCAAGAAAATAATCTTCCAGTAATTGCCCTAAGCAATTCTGAAAACCTATCTCTTGGAGAAAAAGTTATTATCATTGATAGCGCAGTAATAACAGATATTATTTCAAAATTTATTGATGATTATGCTACAAGTTCAGCAAAAACTGACAAACCTATATTACAAAAAAGAATAAAGATCATAAACTCCCTAAAAAGTTCATTCAACGGTTCACCAGTGATCAATACTAAAGGAGAAATTATTGGCATCAGTCAAAGCGGAAACTTATTCATTCCAACAAACCAAGTACAAGATTTTATAGCTAGTGCAATGAACAAAGATATATAAGATAAAAATAAGTTTTTTCAACTTTTGAAATTTACTCTTTAGAACATAATTAATCGTTGGCTCCATACTCCGTGTGGAGCCTTTTGTGATCTCACGCATTACAGGTAGGAACACAAGATTTTGTGTTCTTTTCTAAATCTACCAGCTAAGAAAATTTATATTAGTTCGTAATATTTTATGAACTTTTGACTTTATTCACCATATTAAATTGCTTTGCACTTCACTTTGGTGAAGATTTAACAGGGTAAACTTTATAAACTCTTTTTGATAAACTTGGAAAAATAAAGGAGATTTTAGATTTGTAAATCTAGGTATGTATTTTGATACATATTCTCCTATTTGGTGTACTACCAAATAACCTTTCTAGGACGATACTATTCTTTCTGCAAATCTATACAACCCTTTGATGGGTTGCAATATTCGCAAAACTTCCCACTAGCTGGTACGCACAGTTGCCAATGTAATGTTCTGCGACCCCAATCTCCTTTTACAAAAATTGGAAATTGGTGTAGATTCATTGCTTGCACCATTTCTTTTACTGCATTCATTCTTTCACCTCCTTATTGCATCTTTTTTGTGAACTCTGGCAACTGAATGCCAGTAATTATATCCCACATGCTTATGTTGCGAGATATCTTTTTCTGTCCGCACCTTTGTCTGTGAATGCAACTCATCACAAACAATGCATATGCCATTGCGAAAACGGTGATGCCCATTAACGCATTGCCAATCGTCAGCATCTGCTGGTGATTTTCCCGTTATACCATATTCGTCCCAAACAATTTCCATGTCTGTCTGAAGAAGACTATATGGTCTGACAGAATACCAACAGCCAAACTCTTCGCCATCTCGCACAGCGTTACCCGCTGAATGACGGACAAAGTCATAGACAAGTTGTGGCGTACCATCGCCATCAACGCACAGATCAAAATGATGATGCTCACCATTGAGCTGAGCGCGCAATTCAAGCCCGCCTGATCCAAGGCTAATTATAACCTCGTCCTCAATTATCTTCACATAATTTTGAGCAAGTCTATCATTAATATCACGCGACGCCCACAGCATGCGAATATTTTTCAATGACTGTTTCACATACTCCATAACAGTCATATCCTCTGCCTCCTGATATGTAAGCGCTTGCCTGTGTCCAAAGATTTCTCCAGCCAAAACCGCAACATTAAACATATTAAATTCCACCATTTCTTATCACCTTGTTTTTCCATTCCCTTTGGCTTGGTCGGAAATAGAACGAAGTAGCGTTAAAGAAGTGTTATCTTCTTAGATTGCCCAAGCCTCCTTTCGCTAATAAAATTCCAAAAGATCATTTAGAATCTTAATCAGTGAAAAGATATTACTTGTGCTATCCCAACAACATACATAATTTTCTCTCTGCTAAAATATTTCATTTTAAAGAACAAATCTCATTATTGGCTCCATACTCCGTGTGGAGCCTTTTGTGCTTTCACGCATCATGTAGGAACACAAGATTTTGTGTTCTTTTCTAAATTTACCAGCTAATAAAATTTATAAACTCTTGCTGATAAACTTGGAAAAAGTGGGGAGAATATAATTACTCCCCCGCCTCCTCTCTTAGTTTGGAGGCTCTTGCTCGGTATTTTCGAGCATCTTCTTCTGCTGTTTCTGCAAAATCATCAGCTGACTCTGCGTACTTGAGCAGAATTCCTCTTTTTTCTTCCGCAAAGACCAACTGATCTTTGTATCCCCCACCTGATACAATGATCAATTCCTTTCCTTCGGGAACTGGAAGAAAAATAGTTCTATTTTTTCCCCAGATAGCCCGACTTAGAACTCGAATAAACTCTTGAGTTCTTTCACAGACCACTTTCGCCTGCGATCTTCTCGTCGCTGATCATTATAAGCGACAATCTTTTCTCTCAGACTCTCAAAATCTCCACGGCGATTCCACACACCGTTTTCAATTGCCCAATAATTAATACTATCGGACAAATTTATTTCGGGAAATTTTTCTCCAAGTTCCGATTCTATGAAATCGCGGATGACTATTTCAACTTGGAGAGTGCCACCGATAATTTTGGAAATCTGCGATCTGCTAAGATTGTGGATAAATTCATCTCCAATTACGATATCAGAGATGAATTGTTTTCGCTTCTCCTCGTCCAAAATTCTTTTCTTTCTTTCGTTTTTTTGAGCTGTTTCCGATTCAATCCGGATCGCATCAGACCGCCAGCTTGATTGATCTGGTCCCAAAAAAGAAATCTCCACGCCTTCATAACTGGCATAGAAATGCTTTCTTTGCCAGATAATCTTCTCGTCAGAAGAGAAATTCTTCGCCTCTTTTATGTCGAAATTGATAATTTCAATCCTGAGAGGATCTATCATTTCTTCCTGTCCTTTCGGAGAATAAATGATCAGAACCTCTTCCTTTTTATCAACATCAATTCTGGAAAATGGTCTAAAATCTACCACTTCCCCTTTTCTGTTTTTGTGGGCTGTTCCTATAACTCCATTTTTTGTTATCCATATTTTTACCATCTTCATCACCTTCTCTCTGCTCTATTTTATTTATCTCATAGCTTTAAAGTCGCATAGCTATTGTAAAGATAAAAAAGCAAAGAAACATATTTATGCGACTGAAATATTTATTGAAACAACAATAAACATTTCAGTCACATAAATAAAGAAAATAAAATAACATTTTTTTCAAAGAACAAACTCCTCGTTTTCTAAAATCTTTCATTTCCCTCCCGAATCAGACAAGCAGTCTGGAGAGAGATTTACCAAAATCTAAAAAGATATTTTTAGATCTAGATAAATAATTCTGCCTGCCTGATTTTGAAGAAAAATGTTCTTTCATTTTGTTGTTGGCTCCATTATCCCGAAGGGCTGTGGAGCCTTTTGTAATTTTACGCATTAGGTAGGAACACAAGATTTTGTGTTCTTTTCTAAATCTACCTTTTTTGTCATTCTGAATCCATTCGGCTATCGCTCAGGACAAGCTTATTTCAGAATCTTTTAGTTACTACCACAAACATAATCTATAACTCATTAATTCTTTGTTCTACTGCATACAAAGAATAAGTGATATATAGAAAAATTTAAATGTAATAGTTTATAGATTCTGAAATAAGCTTGTCCTGAGCGATAGCCGAATGGATTCAGAATGACATTTTAAAGATAAACTTGGAAAAAAGAAAAGGAATGCAAAACAGTGCAAGCTCTAGCACCCCTTTTTTTAAATTTTAATATGTCTTCGGTTTCACTTTTTGTGTCCGAAGACTTTGTTGAACTCACTAATTGCGTCATCCAAGTCTTCACTTGGAGTCCATTCGTTTTTAGATTCACTTTTTGGAACATTCAAAACTTCTGGATCCCAATCAACGACTTCACACCGAATCTGCTTTGATTCAGTTTTGCCACCAGCTTGAAGTTTCCGTAAGGGAATCTCATAAATATCCCGGGAAACGCAAACGATGACCGAACCGACTTGTGCAAGGTCAAATCCAGTGCCTTCACCTTTAAACCGTTCGTGCGGTTCAATTGCTCGGACAGTGGCTTTCTGCGCCTCAGTCAGTCCCTGAGTTGGAAGCTTTACGACTTCCCAACTTTCAAGAAATTTCCGTGACGCCTGCCACCTATTCCAGCGAATTGCCACCTGATCAGAATCAACGATATTATAACGTTTATCTCCTTCCGAAGTATAACGCTTTCTAAAGTCAATTTCCGTTGGCTCAACCTCTTCGCCATCAGGATCAATAACCCAGAGATTACTCTGATTATTATCACCCATTCTGCGAAAATGTCCTTTCCAGTTAACAAGTACTTCGCCACGATCGATTTCATCTTCAAGACCCTCAGCTTCTTGAATCTCTTCCAAAGCAGTTGAATAATTCTGCTCTTTATCTTGCAAAATCCTTTCTACTACTTCTACCTGACTGGAATTTTTACCTAACTTTTCAATTAGATTTTGATATCCAGCCAAAACTTCAATTCGATCCGCTTCAGATCCTCGCAACCAGTCAGAAAGGACTGGCTTTCCAGCTTCAAGATCAACTGCTATCTGCCATAACAGATCTTCAGTCAGTTTAGGATCAACCTCCTGACCTTCAACCTGCGTCTGCAGATAGAAATCTGAACTTGTTGTCTTTGCTCCTCCAGTTATCCAAGCCATAAACTCCACAAGGGAATTTCCTACAGACTTAGATAGATACTGAAGAACTTGGAGAGCCGCCGGTTCAAACTTCGTTCCAAAAACACCTTGATCGGTGAAGTAATACCATCGGTATTCTCTCCACTGATCAAGCATACGACTCTGGGTAAATTCCGAAGTAATATGCTCAAGACCTGACTTTAGAACCGCTAGACCAAGCTCTGCTTCCAACGCTTGTCCAACGAGCAACTTTTTCGCCTCACTCACGATCATTTGCAAATGCGCATCTGTAAGATGCGTAGTAATAAGTTGCTCTTGTTCCTGACTTTTCTTGCAAGAAGCGCACATCATTTGACCATCAATGATCGTAATGTTTGCCTCTTTCTTCCCACAAATTTCGCAGGCTTCATTCCCACGGCATATCCAACACTTTTGATAGCCGTCAGAAGCTTCGGCATCATACCTGTTTGTACCACAAGCACAAACAGGGAATCTTGCTTCCACTTCTTTTCTCCACCAGATTGGCATTTCCTGCCAAAGAATATCAAGACTGACCCAATGGTCGTCTTCTGTCTTAACATATCCCTGGATCAAGTTATCAGTGTAGTCAACACTGAGCCAATCTCCGTAGAGACGAAACTCTCTGATATAGAGCTCCTTTGTAGGAGAGTGAATTACTTTTTCTACAAATTCTTCACGATCTCCTATTTTTTTCCAGGCTATCTTTTCACCTTCAACTTTTTCCTCTTCCAAAGGAATAAGTTGAAATTTATCCTCTTCAATTTTTGTTGAGGTTAAATCTTTACCCCAAACAATTTTTGATTCGGATTTTTCTGAAGGTGTGCCTTCGCGCGTTTCCAACTTCCGAGTTTCAATCTCTCCCACCTGACTTTCTTCCAAAAGCCAGTTGATAGCGATTTTAACTTGGGTTGCAGTTCCATCACCGCTGTTTTTCCACTTTTCAGTGAATTCAGCTGGCGCGGGAACACTGCGATACATCATCCTCCCCCTGGAGTCTTCTTTTATCTCAAAAAGTTTTACTCGAACTTTTTGATCAGGTTTTACTCCTTTCGGAAGAAAAACGATAGATCTTTCAATAGAGGCGATCGCTTGACCGTCCTCCTCAAATCGCTGACCTTCTTCTGCAAGAAGAATCTCGATTTTTTCATCATTCATGTTTCAATCACTCCTACAATATCCAAATTATTTTCTTCTCCGCTTCTTCAGCAGAAAGATCAGAAATCGGAATAATTCTGTCTGAGAACTCCTGGACTGTCTTGTCAGTTGTTTCACCAACATTCACAAGCACTGTAAAGATATTAACTTCTAGTGCTTTTTTAACAGTCAGAAGCTCTTTCAGAAATTCCTCTGACACCGCGCACATACCATCAGTGACTAAAAGAATGTCAGCTTTTTTAAGGCCTTCATTCTTGATCATTTCAATGGCTTTGCGCAATGGCGATTCAAAATCTGTGCCACCGCCAGCTCTGCTTTCAGCGATTTCTAATAGATCTTTTGCTGAAAGAACGCCTTTTGGATATGTCTTTGCCGCTTGAACACGACTATCAAACATAATCCATCCAAAAGAGCGTTTTTGGATCTTCGCATAATGAGCCATTGCTAAAATCAAAGCTTTAGCCCACTGCTGTTTTGATCCTCCCATAGAACCGGAAGCATCTTCGCAAACAATAACTGGTCCGTGACCAAGTTTATGTTTGGTTTTCTGCCCTCGCAACCGAAGCTCTCCTCTTGCCCAACGCATCTGAGCTTTCACTCTTAGCGCTGGATTAGTAAGAGCGATCAGCTCTGCTGGAACTGCTCGTTTCAAATCACGTCCAGTTTCTGTAGCAGTAGTGCGAACACTTTCACCGCTATCCTTTGAACGCGCTTTGCGAGCAGCGATCTTTCGAAGCCGTCCCAATAGTGAAGAAAATTTCTTCAAAACTGGATTCTTCTTGATCCGCTCCAATATCTCAAGAACTTCAGAGATACTTTCACGAGTTAGTTCTCCAGCTTCTAATCCCCACATTTCAATGGTGTCAGAGATTTCCTTCACCTCTTTGTGAGCTTTCTTCGCTGCCGCCAAACCGATCCTTGCCAGTTCGCGCTGTTTTTCAAACGCTTCCTGACTATCCGGTTTACCAAGCAAAGCTTCGGACAATTCTTCGGTTCGGGATTTTGCTTTTTCAGCTTTCTGCTGAGCCATTTTGGCATTAGCTTTCGCTTTTGCCGCTTGCTCTGCAAGCTGATTAGCAATTTCCCTTGCCTGCTCCGCAGTCATCTGCCCACTACCATTTGAAGATTGCTCTTGCGAACTTTCTTGTTGTGATGGCTGGGGCTGACCTGCTTGCGACTGGCTTTGTTCTGGTTGAGATTCGCCAGTATCTTGTCCCTGCGCCGCATCTGCAAGTTGTTGCGTTGCATCAGCATTGGCTTGCGCCTGCTGAGCTGCATTACTTGCTTCGTCAGTTTCCTGCTGTGCTTGCGACAACTCTTGAAGTTGCTCCTTATCTTCTTCTGGAATCATTGCTAGAACGCCTTCGCCCATTGCAATAGTTCCAAGAATAGACTGCAACTCCTTGAGTTGAGTCTGGCTATGAAGCTCCTCATAAGCGGACGATTGCATCGTCCGTAAAAGAAGCTCCCGCCAATACTTACGGTCAGGAGTTACTTCACTTTCCTCTTTCACTTCTGGCTCTGGAGCCCAAAGTGAATGATAGAGATCTGCGAGAACTCCCTCGCTTCCAGGAACAACTGATTGTCCCTGTTCTTCAAGCTCAGGTAACCGCTGAACTGTCTCGCGGTGACGAAGATAACGGTTGACCATAAAGGCATCCGCATCTGTCACTAGAAGTTTTCCAACTTCTTTTTGTGAAAGCGGTTTTACCTTTTTCGTTTCCATATCCTCACCTCTTTACTTTTTTTGACCTGTTACCACTGCGATAACATCTTCCTTGGTTGAATTAACCTGAGAGATCAGATCTTCAACTTCAGATTTCATCGCAGTTGTTTCTGCTTCGTTCTTTAAGCGTTGCAACTCCTTCTCAGTACTTTCACACTGAGTCAAAGCATTCACGCCCTTTGAGCGATCACCTTCAAGAACTGCCTTAACAGTTCCACTTGGCGAAAGCAAAGCATCCACCATCTCCTGAGCTTCGCTCAGGACAGTCCGGCAGTAAGACAATATTTTCGCCTTCACTACTGGGATCTGCTCTGGCGTATCCCAAAGGAGCCATTCCAAAACTGACAAATCCGATTTATTAACCATATCCCGACCATTCAATAAGGCATTTGCCTGCATGACATCAAAGATTCGGCCAAATCGGCGATCATCGTCCCACGCCCACTGAAAATCGCTGGACTCGTCATCAACCAGTTCCTGAAGAATATCAAGAACAATCTCAACGATTTCATCCGACACTTTCACATCGGGTCGTGCTTTCCGCAAAACTTCAATGTCTGCCAGTGTGAGCTGGTCAATCATTGTTGTGATTCCATCGCTTCTGTCTCGCGCAAGCCGAGCTTGCACAAGACTTTTCTTGCCTGCCCTATTTAATGGATCAACCTGAACACGAATGGTCATCCTCGACCATATCGCACCAAGGTTACCTTCCGGGTCAGGTAGCTCGTTTGACGCAGCCAAAAAACTTAACAGCGGTGTTTCCACAAGTTTCCCTTCATGCCGAATTCCATCTCCTTTCGCCAGATCAATCAAAGTTTGCAGAACCATTGGTTCTGCTTTCCAAATCTCATCAGCAAAGACGAGATGAGCATCAGCCGCACGTCCAAGCGTGTCATGCGTTCTGATTTTCTTTCCACCATTTTCAGCAGGAATTTCTTCTATGGAAGTTGATTCCACAAGAAGTTGTTCCATACTGACAATAGTCGGCATCAGGGCTTCATAAAATCTTCCACCCTGAATTTTCCGCACCAGTGCCTGAATCGTTCCTGTCTTATCTACCCCGGGAACCCCGAGAAAAAAAACAGGACTACCACTCACCAGCGATAACAATGTGGCATGAACCACATCATCACGCTGGATATGGTGCTCCAATACCTGCTCACTTACTGCTCTTATTTTCGGAGCAAGAGCTACTCCTTCTGTTATTGTTTCAATCACTTTATCTGTCATTTCTTTCACCTCTTAAAAGATTCTATTTACCGCCACAATTCTCTGTAGCAGTTTCTATTCCAGCCGTGACTCTTTTGAACTCTTCTTGCCCATAATCACGACAGATTACAGCCAGCCATCGCGTTGCCTTAGCAATATTAAGCGCATTCATCTGGCCTAAACCAAACAATCTTGCTTCTTGACTTGCCAGTTTAAACGCACTGCTTGGCAACTTCTCTTGAGCAATCGTTACACATTTCTCCCGAAGTTCTTTTGAAACTTGAGAGAGTGGCAACATTGCTCTTGTTTGAAGCTCACTTATTGATCTATTCATATCATACCTCCATAAACTCTAACTTCACCGCCTTGATTCTCTTAAATTCTACAAAGCGATAAAATCGTTCTCTCACGACCACTTCTGCACTGCCATCGTTCTCAACTTGTTCCATCTCTGCCCAAAGTGGATGAATACCCATTTGGCAAAGTCTTTCAATTACAGAAAGTGGAGCTACCACTACCAAATCGTCATACCCGCCTGCCAGATACCGCTGAACAATATCTTTGGCATTAGCAAATGGACTGACATCCCGAAGAAGCATTATCTCTCCGAAGAGATTTTCAAGCTCCTTCCTTTGACTTGATAGTGGTTTGTGTTGCGATAACCACAATATCTTCTTTCTCATTGTAGCCAACACCGAAGCCGAAATGCCAGTAACTTTCTCTGCTTGAAAAACAGCACTGTTAACTGAACTGCTGCTAAAACCAGAATCAAATCTGGCCACTCTTTTTGTCTCAAGTTCAATTCAAAGTTTTTTGCCTCCATCGAAATGAGAGTTTCTTCTATTTGATGCGACCCTTCCGGATCAATTCTGCGCCAAATTGGAAGCGCCATACGAACTTCACTTAATTTTCTCGTTGCAAACTCATTTGATGTTCCAGCAAGTTTTTGTGCTCGAAATTCGCTCGCCGTTCCTCTGATAAGCGTTTGCAGATTATCCAAACGGTCAAACCGCTTGATTAATATCGCAAGCATCCCACCAGCCTCTACACGAGAAAGATAAACCTCATCTGGCTCCTCTTCCTCCTCATGGCTTACCGCGCGAACAGCCCGAGTAAGCTCTCTGCCAAGTTCCTTATAGCAAGGCTCTTTGCTGAACTGCTCACAAAATTCCTCATCTGTAATTTCAGTGTCTTCCAAAACATCATGATTGACACTTCCACAAATGAGAATTTGCTCCATACTTGGAGTTACCAAATTAGTGTAACTCAAAACACGGGCGTACTTTGCCGCAGCAATTGCCACGCGAAGCGCGTGATTAATCTGCGGTTCCCCACCTGCCCTATATTGCCCTTCATGGTTTTCCAGAGCAAACTGGATTGCCGCTTTGACAATATCAAGCGATCGCGCAGGCGATTCACGAACAAGCTCATCAATAAGACAAGCTGTTCCTGACTCTATTTCATTATTTTTTTTCATTTTATTTTCACCTAACATATAAAAGATCACCAAAATGGCCGAAGCCTTCTTGGATGATCTTACTATTTTCAAAGAACAGTTCTTCTTTCTTTAAATCAATCTTTAGAAAGACGAACTTAAAAAAAGAAAAAAGGGAAATTTCAAATGGCAGACTTTTCTATAAGCCTACCTCGCTGTTTCTTCCTCTGTATCCCAGAAAGAGAGATACAGAGATCATAATAATCGACATCGCAATCATTATAACTTTCTCGGAATATATCAACTCCTGAAACATTATCAGAAATCCTAAGACAATTCCGAAGAAAGAAGCTCCGAACATCGTTGGCGCAATATCAAACATCACAAACAGCATTTTATCGTTTTTTATTATAAAAAAACGAAAAATATTCCAAAAAAAGAACGGCAGAAACATCATCGTTAGTGCTCCCCACGCAAGAAGCAAAAATATGCTTGAAGTATTCACTGCAATTCCAGCAAATAACAATGCCTTCATAATTACATACGAAACTACGCATGCAACTAAACTTAATGCCACGACCGTCACGATCGCAGCTCCCATAGAATCTGCTTTTGACATATCTCACACCTCTTTCTGCTTCATTTTTTTTAGGAATACTCCTAGAAGCAAAATTTTAAATTATTATCTATAACAGCTAAATTATCTACCAAGTTTTTTGATAAACACTTTGGCTATTATAGTCAAATAATAAAGATGAGATACAATATTTTTTTATTCCCCTTTTTTTCAAAGTACAACACCTCTTGTCATCCACCTCTGGGTGGACAATTCAAGGATTTTTTTATTAATTGTTGGCTCCATACTCCTGTGTGGAGCCTTTTGTGATTTCAAACCGTAGGAACACAAGATTTTGTGTTCTTTTCTAAATCTACCTTTGAGATTTCCGGAGTCCTCGCGAAAGCGAGGGAGAAGTTTCACAAAGCGTTATTATAAAATAACTTTTATCGAGACTTCATTTCTGACTTTCGTCAGGACTCCATATCTTTTAAAAAGATAAACTTGGAAAAAATGGAAGAGAGAAAGCGAAGTGCGAACATCAACTTTCCCTCAAAATTTTAAGCGCAAAGGCGTTCTGCAAGTGCCTGAAGGCACTCACGCTCAGAAACATCCTCACCTCTTTCAAGGTAATGGATGCTTCCTCTAAAGACACCATCAGAACTTTCTTTCTGAATGGTGTCCTTATCGCCATGATAATCACTGAAAATCTCAGCGATTATCTCCAGACCAAGCTCTTTGCAAAACTCCTGCCACTCCGGAAATTTTTCCGAATCGCCATATAAAATTATGGCGTGTGTAGCATTCTTGCAAATTTCTCGGTTCTCGTTACTGGTCCTTCCACCCACATCAATAAATGTAAGTGGTAACTCGCAATTTTTTACCGAATCGGAGATCCTCCGGACAAACTCCGGAGTGAACTGCGACTTATAACTGTCTTTACACTTTCTTGCCAGCTCGGCATCGTGCTCAACAGTTTCCTGGAACCAGCTCCCCTCGCCATCCGGACATGCCGTAATCACATACGGATATGGCGCGTCTGGGATTTGGCGAACTCCTTGCTTGATTCCCTCGCGAAATACGGACTTGCCCGAATGGGGCGGTCCGCAAATTACTATTTTCATCTAATCACCTCTAAACTTGTCATTCTGAACTTGATTCAGAATCTACTTTCTTTTATACTTAATCAAATCTATAAATCATAAAACCTTTGAATAAATTGAAAATACAATAAACATATTATTATAACAAGGATAATTGTATTTCTACTGCATACAAAAGTATAATGTAAATAGTACAAGTCAAAACCTAAGATATAAAAGATTCTGAAATAAATTCAGAATGACAAAATTTCTGAAAATGAACAATACTGCTATCTATCTTCAATTTTTCAATTCAAGATATTTTCAAACTCGCAAAATGTTTGTGAACTTGAAATTAAGGCGGAGGAAAGAAAGTGCATTCTTCCTCCAAACTTAAAAGTGCTATTAGTCCACCAGGTCACCGACCTGATAGATACCTCCATGAGCAGTGGCAACGACATACTTGCCCAATTTTGGGTCAAATGCCGCCACTGCTCCGTACATATGGCCAAGCGCATGAGCGATGACCATCGCTACTGGCAAACTTGCAGGTCCGTTAATTTTGATTAACTGACCACCAGAGAGCTCACCACTCCCTATCATTTCGTCAAGACGCATCTGTGCATCCTGAACGATTTGGTCATTGTCTGCTTGGTCGCCAAAAGCAACCTTGAGGATGTCACCATTCTTTTCAATATTATATGTTGCCATTTTATCACCTTATTTTTCCGTTCCCTTTGACTTGGTCAGGAACAGAACGAAGCAGCGTTACTTTAATCGGATTGCCCAAGCCTCCTTCCGCTGATCAAAATTCCGAAAAATAATTCAGAACCTTAATCAGCGAAAAGATATTCCTTGTGCCATCCCAACAACATACATAATTTTCTCCCTGCTAAAATATTTTCTTTTAAAGAACAAATCTCATTATTGGCTCCGTACTCTGTGTGGAGCCTTTTGTAATTTCAAGATGTAGGAACACAAGATTTTGTGTTCTTTTCTAAATCTACCTTTTTTGTCATTCTGAAATAAGCTTGTCCTGAGCGATAGCCGAATGGATTCAGAATGACAATTTAAAGATAAACTTGGAAAAATGGGATTTAGATATTAAATATCAAGGCTCTTTCCCAGTCTGGCAAATGCTTACCAAACAACCTTTTTGAGCAGATGTGATTCCATTTTTATCACCAAACCACTCACTAAAAAACTTAATGAATAATTTGGTGATGAAAATGATTAGTTTCAAAGAACAATTTTTACCACCCCTTGCCCCTCCTTAAAAAAGGAGGGGATCTTTATAAGGAGTGCAGGAAATTGAATTGTCTTGTTCTTTTGCAATAAATAGATTCGTAAGCAGGTTTTGTGAACCTAGTTACGGGATTCTATCGCTTCGCTCCAGAATGACAGTTGAACTCCCGCGCACTTCTTATAACACTGGACCTAACCGAAGTTTGCTACCCTACATCTTTGATGTAAGATGACTCTCTCCTTTTTAGAGAAGAACAAACTTCGATCACAATCACTGGTTTTGATTTGTTGGTTCCATAGTCCCTTTAGGGCTGTGGAACCTAAATGCAAATTGTTATTTATAACATTCTGCATTCAGATTCCACATTTACACACCCCAACCCCTCTTCCTCCCAAGGCGGACAGGCAAGAGGGAATTCTATAAAACCAACGATATTTTCAATTTACAATTGTCCGTCTTTGACGAACATCCTCTTAAACAAGTTCCGCTTTTCAAATCTTGAATCACTTTCACGGCTCTCTCCTTCCGTGATCATAATTACTTATAATCTAAAAAGTTCTTGTAAACATAGAGATTGATGAAAATGAGTTTTTGATATTGTTGGTCTTGTGGATTTGTATTACTTTGTCCCAAGCCTCAATCATTTCTCCGTAATGATGTTCTATTTGAACATATCCTTTGAAATTACTCTCTCCTCATTTGCATCAATCTATATGCTTTTTTAATATTGTCATTCCCGCGTAGGCGGGAATCCAGTAAGTCTCAATAAATAATATTTTTCGTATAATCTTACAAGATGAGATAAACTAGATCCCAGACATTTTTTCTTTCTCTTCGCTCCAGAAAAAATTCTGGGATGACAGATATAGCTCAAACAAAAAAGCAGTTGAAAGAGAGATTCCTTCAACCGCCTTTTATGCTATAATATACATAAGCGATTAAACGCAATAAAAAGTTTTAGGCAAAATACAAAACAGATTCAAGCATTATGCGGTAAAAACTCCTTAATGACTCTCTCCTTTCATTAATTTGTTTTAAATGTCATTCCGGACTTGATCCGGAATCTACTGCCTTTTTCGCATAACACTATCTTAGCGATAAAAACTTTATAGATTCTGAAACTAGTTCAGAATGACAATCTTATTTTCAATGTTCATTTGTCATTTATTTGTTTTCTCATCATGACTAAACATCATAGCATACATTACAATATCTGTCAAGGCTATATAGCTAATATATTTTACTGTTCTTCTATTGCTTGAACAATAAGACTTTTCTTTAGTTAGATACTATTTATATTTGTCATTTCTCTATGACTAATAATAATATCCATTTATTATTTTATGTCATCTATTTTTTACAATAGCTTTTTATGATACAATAAAGATAAAGAATCATAATAATTAAAATTTATGTACAAAGAAATATTCACAGATATAAATCTAAATCCAAGTGAGGCGATCATATATGAATACCTTTTAAAAAACGGGGAATCGCCAGCCGGAGAGATAATAAAAAAAACACCCTTAAAAAGAGGGCTTGTTTATAAAATATTGGATAGTTTAGTAGAAAAAGGGCTAGTAATTGAAAAAAGGTCTATTCCTAGCAAAAAACAGGGAAGAAGCAAAATATCTCATTTTATGCCCAACCATCCAGAAAAATTGCGAGAATTCATCGAAAATGAGAAAAAACGGCTTGATAAAGCCAAAAATACACTTGAAGCAAACATGCCAGCAATAATTTCAGATTTCAACTTAATATCTGGCAAACCAGGGGTGAGATTTTTTGAAGGGCTTGAGGGAATAAAGAAAATATTAGCTGACTCTTTAACTGCGAAAGAAACAATTTACAGTTTTGCAGACCTAGAAGCAGTTGTTAAGTTTATAGATAAAATAAACCAAGATTATGTTAACAAGCGTGATGCTCTTCAAATCAATAAAAAAGTAATTTTTATTGATTCCCTATTTGTTCGTAATTATTTAAAAAACTATCACAGAGATACCACATTTATGAGATTTATTGATCATAAATTATATCCATTTAGCTCAGTTATGCAAATTTATGATGGTAAAATTTCATATATAACTCTTTCTGCAAAAAATAAAGTTGGCGTGTTAATTGAAAACGAAAATATTTATCAAATGCATAAATCTTTGTTTGAATTTGCATGGTCAAATGCTCAAACTTGGGATTAATTTAAAGCATAGAAATTTCAATGTTTGTATCTCGTAGAGACGAGGAAGTGCCTCGTTCCTATTTTACTTGTGCTGAAATATGTGTTTGTAAAATTTAATTTATTCTTTCTCAAAAGCGCAATAGACTTCTTTGCAATTTTTACTAAAAACATAATTAGATATTACATAATTTTCTTTTATTAATTTTTCTGTGATATTAATTAATTCTTTTGATTTTGGTCCAAATCTTAAAATGAATCGTTCGGGATAAGAATTATATTGATTATCTGAATTTTTGCTATTATATTCTTTAATAATTTCTTTATCACTACAATTAAAATAGTGGTATTTTTTATTCTCTTTCTTCTTTTCAATATTAAAAAGCGCCACTTCTGTATTTTTATAATCTGTGTTTATTTTTTTAACTACAAAACCGCATCCTCCTCCAATATACCTTGAGCTTATCAAAGTCTCTGGAATACAATCTGCCTCAATTTCATTATTTTCAGCTTCTTTCTCTAGACTTGTTTTCATAAGAGATGATCCTATAGAAGAACTACTTAGTACGGGATCAACATTAAAAGAGCCGAAATATTTTTTTCCTTCATTCATTACGTCAAATCTATTGAAAGCGACTACTTTATTATTATCTTTATAAAAATATATTTCAGTTTTATTTCCAGATTCTTTTAAAATATTGTCAAAATTATCCAAAATAGCTTTCTGAAATTTCAGATTATATTTATAATTTCTCGCATAAATATCTTTTATTTGTTCTATTTCTTCATCAGATAGATCATTAGCATTTTTCTTTTCAAGCTCTACTTCTTCCAAATCTTCAAAATTTACATTTTCTTTATTTATACCTTTATACACACTTGCCGTTAAAATTAAATCAGCTTTGTATTTTTCAAGTTCCTTTAAAATATCACATTCATCTATTTTTTCTCCTTTTCCAATTTTGTCCGAAAAATCAACAAGCATTTGTCCAGCTTTGCTAATCAAATTTTGAGTAATTTTTCTTATCTCTTCGTCTGAAATACCCTTTCTATTTTTAAATAAATTCTCCAATTCTTCCTTACTTTTTTCTGTTAAACTAATTATTTCTACATATTTTGCAAAAATTGCGTCTGCATTTCTAAAATCTAACTTATCTCCAATATTTAAAATCTTTTCTCCCATTTCCTCACCTGATTCAAGAGAAAGAAATGCCTTGATACGATTATTTTTTGCTTCTTTATTTTGTCCTTGGTTTAAAAATTCTTTCACTTCCATAGTTTCTTTAACGCTTTTTGAAGAAAGAAAATTCACAAACTGAACTTGCTCTCTGATATTAAAACTGTTCAATTCAATGTCAAATTCATTTTCTATTTTTTCCCTCATCGGAAGTTCGATTAACGTTTTGTACGTAAGAATCATTTTTTCATACTCCTCCTCACTCATATTCTCTTTTTTAAATTCTTCTTTTTCCAAAATTTCATTTACGTTTAATTTTTTAGGTTGAATTTCTTCACTGTCTTTTTTTTCTATATCTTCTTTATCTAATTCAAAAACAGAATCAATTGTTCCGTTGTAGTTATAAAGTGCTCCATACTTTTCACTAATCCTACTATAACACGAAGCAGCTATTATTTCTTTTTCATTATATGCGCCTTCAGCTCCATACGATATAATATCATAATTTTCCCGAAGATCTTTATTATCATAACAATTATTTCTTTTTATATTTTCTCTCCGATCATAATTTAATACCTGCTCTATTCTAGTTTTGATAAAAAAATTGTCATTTTCATTATAAATTTCATCCAAAATCTTTTCAGCTTCTTCCCCAGACCCTTCAAAGCCAACTTCATATTTTTTATTTCTCAAAAAATTTAAAACTTCAATAATCCTCAAAATTTTATTAGAATTATTTTTATTCTCTTTGAATAAGTCCTTTAGTTGTCTGATGAAATTTCTACCATATAGTCCAAGACTAGCCAGCACTTCATAAGAGGTAGATTCATCAAGTTTCCCAGGATTATTTAATGCAGAGGTTAATAAATCAGTTCTCACATCTTTATCAATCATCTGTATGTTTTGACACCACATTCTGATTTCACTTTGCAGAGGAGCAGAAAGCATACCTCCATTTTCAATTCTTTTTATAATTGTATTTGCCGTTAATTCACTAACCGTATCTTCCCCTTTTTCTTTTTTATATCCCGTAGTAAGCAAAGAATAAAGTTTTGGAAAATAATCTCTAAATTCTCCAGGCGCATTAACTCCTTCTTCATTTTTCTCAAATATCTTAATTAATTTATCCATTTGTTCTTGATTCCATGATCGATCAACATCATCTTTGTCTAATTTGTCATTAATACCCAACATTTGGATTTTTGCCATTACTATCTTGAAATCTTTTTTTGTTTTTTCGCTTTCTTCGAATTCTTCTAAAAGCTGACTTATGTGTTTATTTATTTTCTCCCGCCTTTCATTTTCATTTTCTATTTTTAATATTTCGTCAAAAGTTTCAAGTTCATTGTCCACTATTTCTCCTATTTCTTGTTCGCTAAAATCATTTATCTCGTCTTTTTCTTCTTTATCTAAATTTTCAACTTCACTCTCAACCCAACCTCCAATTTCAGGTTCCACTGTCTTCGGAAGATCTACAATGCTAGATTTTGATTGTTCTTTTGGAATACTTTCTATACTCATATTATTTTACTTAACCACTTAGTTGCCTTATCTCCATTTTAACCTATTTTTAAAAATTATTAAAGTTTTCAGAAACTAGCAAGAAATTTGTAAATATTATTTTATAATTGTATAGTGTATATAGAATATTGGAATATTATTTCTAGAATTTATAATTTTACTTTGGAACACCTTGTAATGGAGTCCTTGCGAGAGCAAGGGTGAAGTTTCACAAAGTGTTATTGTAAAATAGCTATAGAATGAAACTTCGCCCTTGCTCTCGCAAGGACTCCGATATTCTTATAAATAATAGATAAAAAGAAATGCTTAATTTCCCTATCAATAAAAAGATAAATATCATTTCCCTCGGCGCTGAGTCTGTGGGCAGATTTGCAATTTATGATAATGGCAAGATCTTTGTGTCTGAAGATTTTGGAGATCTTCTGGATATAGAAAATCTAGTAAAATTTAAAAAAGCTGTTTTAAAGCAAGTTAAATGCAAAAAACCAGATGCAATTTTGACAGATTTGCATCCACTTTATAATTCAACGATCTTTGGAAATGAGTTATCAAAAAAATTGAAAATTCCACATATCAAGGTTCAACACCACATTGCACATATCTTTTCAGCACTTGGAGATAAACTTTGTTATTCTGATTCTATTAAAAAATTCCATAAAAATAAATCAGCGAGAGATTCTTCGACTCCGCTCTGCTCCGCTCAGAATGACAATGCTTATAATATACTTAATACTAAATACTCAATACTAGATACTTTTTTCGGTATCGCTTCTGATGGAACAGGATATGGCTTTGACGGGAATATATGGGGCGGAGAGGTATTTAAAGTTGAAAATAAAAAGTTGAAAGTAAAAAGTTATAGATTAAAATCAAATTTTAATCAAAAATTAAAAATTAAGCGAATTGGAAGTTTAGAAGAACAAACAATGATCGGTGGAGATCTAGCAGTAAAAGAACCAGCGCGAATGCTTATTAGTATCTTAAGTAAATTTCTATCAAAAGAAAAAGTTTATGAGAATGTTAAGAAATTCTATACAAAAAATGAATTTGAACTCTTATATAACCAACTTCAACAAAATTTTAATTGCCAATCAACTACAAGCACTGGAAGAATCTTAGATGCTGTTTCAATTTTGCTTGGATTTGCTGATAATAAGCGCAACTTCAAACACGAAGCAACAAAATTGCTTGAAAAAAATTCTACTATTCCATATAAGAATTCCCCTCCTTTTAAAGGAGGGGCTAGGGGTGGTTGTGAAATATCACAAAATTTTAAAATTTTAAACACAACTTATTTATTTGAATATTTGGCTAAGAATATAGATAAAGACAAAAGAAGATTAGCCGCCACAGCACAGGAATACATAGCCAAAGGATTTTGGGAAATTACATTAGATTTTAGACTTCCTACAGGAAGTCCAACTTCTAATGTTCAAAATTCAAAATTCAAAATTCAAAATTCATTTTTTTCCGGCGGAATGGCAAATAACAAAATTATATCTTCATATCTTGAAAAAAAAGGTGTTTATACATCAAAAAAAATCCCCCGCGGTGATGAAGGAATTGCATTCGGACAAATTGTGTATTATCTTGCTAATAATATTTAAATCTCAATGTATATTATTTTATGATATTGCACAACCACCCCTAGCCCCTCCTTTGAAAGGAGGGGAACTTAGAGCCTCCCCTCCTCAGATGAGGAGGAGTCGGGGGTGGTTGATGAATTCAACAAATCCTCGGAATTAATTTCCCTTGTGGCATTTCAATGGGACGAAGTCCGCCAATAGAAGTTTTCAGAAATACTCCTTTTCCATTTTCAACCTCACCTATGATCTTTGCTTCATGATTGAATTTTTGAAGTTTTTTAATTGTTTTGTCCACAAACTTTTCTGGAACACTAGCAATAAACCTGCCTTCTGAAGGAAAAGCAAACAGATTTACACCTAAAAGTTCGCTGATCGCCACTACATCTTTTTTAAATGGCAATTTTTTTTCGTCAAGAACGATCTTTACTTTTGATTTCTCAGCGATCTCATTCAAATTCTCTCCCAAACCACCGCGTGTTGGATCTTTACAAACATTTAAAAGTTTTGCAACACTTTGAACCTCTTTTAAAACCGTTTGACAATCACTTTTCAGTTTTGTTTTATAGTTAAACCTTTCGCTCAAGATCACAGCACCATGCTCGCCTAGATTTCCAGAAGAGATGATCTTGTCTCCTGGTTTTGCTCCACTATTTTCAATTATCCTCTTTGCAAGTCCAACTCCAGCTGTTGTGATCTCAATTCTGTCAATCTTCCCCTTCTCAGTGACTTTCGTGTCACCTGTCACAACTGGAACTTTTGCCTCTCTTGAAACTCTATCAATTGACCTTATGATCTTTTTAAGATCTTTTGACGAAAATCCTTCTTCAATCACAAAACTAAGCGAGATTCCAATTGGAACAGCCCCCATTACAGAAACATCATTAATTGTTCCACACATTGCGATCTTTCCAATATCTCCGCCTTTAAAAAAAAGCGGATCAATTATAAAAGCATCAGTAGTAAAAGCTAATTTTTGGTTTCCTAAATTATAGATTGCCGCATCATCACCCGTGTTTTTCCACTTTCCAGTATATTTCATAATTTTCCGAAGGTCCTTAAAAAATTCCCACGAAGCTTTTCCGCCAGAACCAAGTTCAAGAGAAATTGATGAGTTTTTGTTTAATGTTGACATAAATTTTATTTTATTTAAAAATCTAAAAAGATCAAAGAAGGGTAATCAATGGAAATAGTATGTAGAAACTTTCAATTTAACATTCGATTTAACCTACTTGACAACATCCATACAATATGTTATGATGATTTGTTATTCAAGATTATTCTAGATATTTAGATTTTATAGACAATGTTCATTATCTAACTAAATATAGCTATTAAGAAACTGAATAAGTACATTATTTCCTTTATTTATGAGGTTTTAATGGATTTTATCTATTTCTTATTAAAAATTAAAAAGAGGATTGATACAAAATGTCAAATAATGGAGCAGCAACAGTAGCGGTACTATTGATCTCCTTAATACTATCGGTGATAGTAATAGGAGATCCAACGGACTTTTTCGTAGAAATACCCGTCATCGTACGGGGTGCGATAGTTATAGTAATATGTCTTTTTATAACTGCTATAACATCATAAGCGTGGCATCAACTATAGTTGATTCGCCACCTTTTTTTATTCCAAATATTTTGCCTTAATTCCACAAGCACCCTCACTTGAGACCATACATGCGCCAATCGGATTTTCTGTAGTGCATTTTTTATTAAACAATTTACAATCTTCTGGCTGTTTAAGTCCACGCAATATTTCTCCGCAAAGACATTGCTTGCTTATGTCATTCTGAAACAAAATGATAGAATCCCGTAATTTAGTTCCTTGAGTTATGGCTTCGGGATTCTTCATTTCGCTATCGCTCCATTCAGAATGACTGTTTAACAATATTTTTTTATACTTAACTTTTGCGTCAAGTTTAGAATATTTACTGCGAATCTTCAATCCTGAATTTGGAATTTCTCCAAATCCGCGCCATAGCGCGTCTTCAATTTCAAAAACTTCATCTATAAGTTTCATTGCGATCACATTTCCTTCTTTGCAAACAGCACGCGTATATTCATTTTCAACTTCCGTGCGATCTTCTGCGATTTGCTTTAAAAGCATATAAATGCCAATCAAAACATCTTCTGCTTCAAATCCAGTAATTACTTGGGGAACGCTTTTAACCCCCCAACTCCCTCCGTTCAACTCTCTCTTAAAACAATATTTATTAGAAAAACTAGCTCCCTCTCCCTCTGGGAGAGGGTTGGGGTGAGGGCTTTTCAACTTTTTATATGGCTCTGTGCCAATGATCACAGAGACATGTCCTGGATTAAGGAACCCGTCAATCTTTAGCATTGGCGTATCAATGATCGCCTGCATAGCTGGAACGAATATCTTGTGTGATGAATAGACCATTAATCCTCTTTTTATAGCATTCGCAGTCATTGGTGTTGTTGTTTCAAACCCAAGTCCAAAAAAAACTAAATTTGGTTTTTCTTTTTGTAGTTTCAGCGCATCTTCTGTTGAATAAACTTCTCTTACATCAGCTCCAAGCTCTCGCGCTTTATTTAAAGATAATCCAGAGTGTATTTTACATCTTGTGTTCGGCTTTATGAATATATTTCCAGGCACCCTCAAAACATCTCCATAGCAAGCAACAGGCACACCACTTAATGCAATTGCTATGATCGCATCAATATCTTTTTGATCGGTCACACAAACAGGACATCCCGGCCCCGAAAGAAGTTTCACATTTTTCGGCAAAATCTTCTTGATGCCATTTTTTGCAACAGCTTCTGTATGCGTTCCACAAAGCTCCATAATCACAATTTCGCGATTAATTTTTGAAGCAAGGTTATTTATCTTTGATATAATTCCAAAGATCATAAATCTTTTAAAATTTAATTTCCTTCTTAACACAAAATTTTATGTCATCTTGAACAACAACAGGAATCAAGAGATCTATTTTAATATTCTTCGACCAACAAATATTCTTCGACCAACAAATATTCTTCGACCTTGTGGAGAA
>JAGLIM010000075.1 GCA_023142995.1 Minisyncoccota bacterium
TGATTTGATCGTTCACTGCATATCCATTTGTAAAACCTTTAACATTCTTTCTGTTTGGAAATTGATCATTGGAAATTGATTGGAAATTAGAAATTGGAAATTGGAAATTATCATCCTTACCTACCTTCAAAACCTCCTTCACCTCCACCTTCTCATCTCCAACCCACACCACAACATCCATATTCTGATCCTCTTTGTTCGTGTTTGTAATAGAAAAATAAACATCAACTTCATTGAATCCGTTGTATTCCTTTTTGTCTGATTGGATGATTAGATCTTCTCCTGTATTATCATCAGTCCATGCTAAAGCTATTGTTTTTCCTTGGAAGGTAAACTCTGTAGGGATTACAGTATTATCTGTTGTATTATTTCTATCCCATCCATACCAAAGAACCCCGCTTGTTAGAAGCGTTAGGAGGATTAATAATGTTAGATGTCTTTTGTTCATAGACGGGGTAGAATGTTTTAGATTTGTTTAAATTGTGTCTTTAAGTCGTTGGTTCAAGCCAGAGACATTGAACCAACATAGTGATAGAATTTTAAAATGCAATAATATAAATATTGTTCGACTTTTTATAGAGAACTACGCTCGAAGAATATTTATCAATCAATATCATATGCTGCAAGTTCAAGACTGTAGATTCTAATAACATCGCCTAGAAGAGGTACGCCAACTCTTACTTCCCAATCATCACCAAGTAGTGGAATAGTCAGATCATCAGATAAAAATACTTTACCTGTTTCTAAATCACCATCAGCCAAAAGACCAGCTATAGTGAAACTATCAGCCGAAACATTAGTTGTTGTATTCCAGATATGTACAGTAGTATTTCCATTGGCAGTTAGATCATCGGCATAACGAACCATAAGTTTATAACTTCTGGTTTTGCCAGTCAGAACTGCAGGAAAATTAGGAAGAGTGATTATCTTACGAGAAATTGTAGCAAATACGCCAAGATCACAGGAAGCAGAACATTGTGCTGGATAGTCAAAACCAAAAATATTAACTTGTCCAACCAATACACCAGTGGTTCCAAAAGAAGTTACATCTGATGTCATCGCAACTGTTCCAGTCTTATCTGGCAAAGTATAAGTTCTATTAGCAGTAAGAACACCGACATCAAAAATTCCATAAGAAATTCCATCGTTTCCCATAATCTGAAGTTGGGAATCTGCATTTCCTAAGATAATGTCAAATGCTCCTGCTTGAGTCCAGTCAGCTGTAAGGTCGCCAAGAGATAAAGTAAGATTTGGACCTTCTGAACCAGCAGCTCCACCAGAAATACCTGAACCAGTAGCAACAGAAGCTACATAATTTCCAGTTGTATCTGTACCCAATGCGACTGCATCAAGTCCAATAGTGATCGCGCCAAGATTAGTGATCGTAGCATCACCGCTTGCAGTCACAAAAGTTGGAACGCCTGTAGCACTAGCCACTAAAAATTGACCAGTAGTACCAGCAGTAACTCCAGTAACTGTATTTGCAGCTGAAGAAAATAACAACTGATTGATAGTAGTAGTGTTAGGATAAGAAGCAGTGCTCCAAGAAACATCCGTACCGTCAGATCGAAGAATTGCGCCATTACCCCCAATAACAAGTTCATCCCATGCAGGTGTTGCATTTCCAAAAACAAGAGAACCTTGAGAAACAGTTTGATTTACAGTATCACTATGCGCTGTAACACCCAAAAGAGGATGAGCGAGACCTGCTACACTTGCTGCCCAACTCATTGTTCCAGTATTGGTACTAACCAAAGAATAACCACTTGCACCTGGTAATGCGATTGGTAAAGTGTAAGTAACATCAGCAATTTGATCTCCTCCCTGGAGATAAGTATAAAAAGCGCCAACTGATTCACGAATTCCTAATGTTCCATCCAACGAAACATTACTATCAGTATGGATAGCTCCATCAGCCTGAATAACTCCAGCATCAGAGATCGTAACTCCGGTAGTTCCATATCCTCCGCCAACAGTAAAATTAGCACCCGATACATCAAGACCACCAGTAGTATCAACATTGCCACTAAAAGTTACTTGCCCAGCACCAGTCTGATTGATTATTTCATTCATAACGATCGTGCTTGTATCAAGATCATAATACACATTCGCAGCTTGCATAATTCCAGCGGTAGTTAGAATCGTTATCACACTGAAAACAAAAGTTACGATTCTTGTCCTTTTTGACATCTTCATTTTTACTCTGGGAGGATTCCCCCTGATCCCCTCAGATTTTTCTTTTCGTAATTTTTTCATATGTTTTTTATTAATTATATTTTTTGATTACTTATTGATTAGCTTAATAATATTTTCTTTTCCATTTGATTTTTCTCATATATTTTATTCTTAATTGATTATATATTTAAAATTTTATTTAAAACTCTTGATGTTATGTTTTAATATTGTTCGACTTTTTATGGAGAACTGTGTGTGCGTGGCTTTCTTCTCCACAAGGTCGAAGAATATTATGTCTTGTGTTTATAAAAATTATTTGCATAAGAATGGATAGCTGAAATTTAGAAACATTATGAACCGGGTTACAAACCCGCTCCCGCGTCTGACACTGAACCAACTGCTTGGAGTCCTTGCGAGAGCGAGGATGAAGTTTCACAATTCTTATGAAATTCATTAGTTTTATGAAGCTTCACCCTCACTTTCGTGAGAAGTCCAGATTGTCTCACTTTCGTGAGGAGTCCGTAATGATAAAATCAGATTTACTATTGTAATACATCATATGCTAAAAGTTCAATCTGATAGACTTGAACTGTTACTCCTGCCAAAGCTGTTAACTGCAAATGCCACTGATCTCCGATTGCGGGAAGCGCTACAACAGCAATAGTATAATGAATATTACTTTCATCTAAATTAGCAATAGTAGTATTTGGAACAACAAAAGGCGCATAAACATCAAGTGGATCTGTTACATTGATAATTTGCCAACTAGAATTTCCTGCTACTAGATCATTGGCATATTGTATCTTGAATTTATATACACGGTTTACTCCTGCTGGCACAGATGAAAAAGAATTAGCATCCAATGTGATCTCTCGTGAGATTATAGCAGCAGTAGCAGTCCGCGCAGGAAAATCATAGCCAAAGATCGGGATAGAAGTGCGCAAGATTTCCTCGCCTGAAGGCGCGATCGCATATCCATTTTCGTTATAGAATGTGCTACCTACTGCTGCTCGTATTTCTCCGCTTCCAGCGTTTAAAACTAAATTCGAAGTTCCACCAGAAGAAATTTGCACTGAATCAACAGCAGTCAAAGTTGACGCGCCCATAATAATATTCCCAGCGTTATCAACGGAGAATACAGATCCAGCTCCATTTTGAAAATCAATTATATTTCCAGTACCAGTTTGCTGAATTGTTAAAATAGCAACATTAGATGAATCAGTGATCGTTGGAGGAGAAACAGAATTGTCATAAGCCAATTGTAATGTCGTAGTAGCACCAGCAATATTTTGAGAAACATATTTTAATTGCTGGACAATATTTCCATTAACATCAGAAGATTGTGTAACAAAATCCCATCTATCACCCAGAATATGCCCAGTTGTAGTGGCAAATGTTATTGTAACTCCATTATTCAAAGCCTGAGCCGCACCACTAATTGCCACTCCTGTTGCATCCCATGTTGAGCCACCATCATCTGACCAAGTAAATGTATCTGGCGTTCCTATCGCATCAATTTGAATTCTATAACTTAAAGTTGTTCCGCCAGTAAAAAATCCTCCTATACTCATATCATCTGTACCAGAACCAGTAAAAGCAACTACATCACCAGCTAAAATATCATAGATCTCCTGTAAACTATGCATCGTCGTTGCAAACGGAGCAGGAGGAGTCAAAGAACCAGCTTCAACAATAAAAAATAAAGATGAAATGAAAACCAATGATATGGATAGTGTTATAAAAATAAGTTTAATTTTTTTTCTCAATTGCATTTTTATTCTTTAACTAATATTTTTACTAGTAAACACAAATATTCTTTAATCTTCTTTTAAATATCATTCAAGCAACAAATATTCTTCGACCTTGTGGAGAAGTCATACGCATGATAGTTCTCCACAAGGTCGAACAATATTATTAATCGAACAATATTATTAATCGAACAATATTATTAATCGTTTATATATTTCTGGTCCATCCAAATGTTTTTTCAATAATATCGAGAATAATTTGTAGTATTGATTTTCGGTTCTTAGGAGTGAGAACAACAAATTCTCCCGACTCAGCTAAATTGCCTGCTTTATCCGCGCTTTCAACCTTGAATCTATAAACTGTCCCTGCATTTAAATTAGTAAATACGCTTGTATGTTTTGTCGTTAAATTAGAATCATATGTAGAAGAATTATTTCGATTTTCTTCGTTTCCATTTTCATAAAGCACGATCTGAGAAGTGGCTGGCTCATCAGTTCTCCACACAACTATAAGCTGAGTTTTGCCTTTCTTACTTGAAGATATACTAACATCTGTTCGTATATTATCTATTTTAGGCGGAATATTATCAATCAAAGTAACAATTTTTATATCTGAACTTTTCGCCATATTCCCGAAAATATCTCTGCCTTCTATTTTGATAGTATATTCAGTACCTGGGCTAAGGTTTGTCAGATCGATCTTATGATCAAGAACAAATTTTGCATCTCCTTGTGTCCTTGATTCTAATGTTTTTGTATTCGTGAAAATAACTGTTGAATCTGTTTCTATATTTGAAGACCACTTAATGCTTGCGCTATAATCTTTAACTTCTGTTATATCATAATTTGAAATAATAGGTACGGCATAAGTATTAAAAACATAGTCATCTGAAATAACTAAATTATCACCTTCATCTCTTCCTTTCACTCTGTAATGATATATCTTCCCACTTTCAAGATCCTTTAATTGCACTCGATGCATCGTTACACGATCTTCAATTTTGCTCTCATATTTATTACCATATTCAATGCTAAAACCATAATCTACTTCTGAGGTAATAGGAATATTTGTTTTCCAAGATACAACTGCCGAAGCTAGTGTTATATCAGAAACCGCTACTTCAGAAATTACGGCTTTTTTCTTGGTTGTAAAAGTACTTACTTTTGACAAAGCGCTATTTCCAAAAAGATCCATACTTTTTGCTTGATATTCATAAGTAGTAAATGATTCAAGTCTGTCTAATTTTACAAGATGTTCAACAGTATATTCACTAGATGTACCGACTTCTTCCCAAGGAGATTGATCGTTATTTGCTTTTCGGAAACGAACAAAACTATTAGTTTTTTTATTTGTCTGCCAAAAGATCATTGCAGACTTACTGGTTATGTCTCTTACCGAAGTTTCTTCTGATAGTATAATTGGATCGGAATCATCAATTTCAGTTTCAGTCAGCTCTGTTGTTTTAAAAGAAATATTATCACTTAAAGAAATATTACCTGCAACATCACGCGATATTATTTTAAAATCATAATCAGTTGAAGAAGATAGATTTGGCAACAGAACTTCGTGTTCTAAAAGTGGAGTGGAGATATCTATTGGATTTCCAGATATAAAAGTATATTTCTCATTTATCCCATATTGCACTAAAGAATCAGTTTTTTCGTTAGTTTCCCAGCTGATAGTAGCAAGTTTTGAAGTAATTTTAGAAACTTCTATCTTGCTTATCTCTGGCGATATAACATCATTTTCACATGACGGACATGCTGGACAACCTCCCCCACCACTACTAGTTTGAGAAGCATAAAAAGGAGAAATACTCACTTTATAATCCACGCTAGCGCAGGAGCTTGCATCAATACAATTGAAGCTTAACCATCCGATATTCTCTCCCCATGCATAGCCATATAGATCACCACTGCTATTTACCGAAACTCCTCCTCCTGTTGGAGCAAAATTTATCCATCCGATATTCTCTCCCCATGCATAGCCTGAAAAAATACCATCAGCTACAACAACTTTTGCAGAAATAAAAAATATTAGAAAAGAAAAGAAAAATATTTTTTTTAAATTCACAGAATTCTTTAACGACCACATAGATATAATATCTTATTTCGATTTATTATCTTTCAAAAACATACTTAATAATCATTGATTTTTATCTAAGATTAAAATGCGAAACACTAAAAATTATGCTTCATCTCATAGCAAAAATCATAGCATAATTTTTCATATATATTTCCCTAAGTTTAGACAAAAAACAGTTAAGCTATTTAGTATTATTATATCACGAAATCCATTAAATACAAAGCGGTTTTGACTGTTTTTGATGATCTTAAAAAAGTTTTTGTATTAAAGCTTAATAATATTCAAAACTACTATGAATATTGAATTAAGATTGCAAAATATTTGGCTAATATAAGCGTTTTAAAAACATAAAAACACTTTAAACCTATTTAAAAAATATTGTTCGACTTTATGGAGAACTCTACGCGTATGATTTCTCCACAAGGTCGAAAAATATTACAGAAAGATTAAAGAATCTTAAAAATATTACTGTAAGATAAATATTGTATAAATATTGTATAAATATTGTTCGACTTTATGGAGAACTCTACACGTATGATTTCTCCACAAGGTCGAAAAATATTGTAAAAGATTGAAAAATATTATGAATGCTATATATAAATCATCTGTCACATAAATCATCTTGTCATAAGTAAATTGTCATGTTAAATTTAAACCGTAAATACAAAAAAGAAACACTTACTTTTACATAAGTGCTTATCATATCCATTTCCCAGATCCATAGCAAAGACTGCATCTTTGGACTACTCTCATTGTGCCACCACCTTCTAACTTTTCTATAATCGTTTCTTCTTTGAGTCCTTTGCATCTCGGACATTTATTATCTTTTACTTTTTTCTTTTTCTTTTTGCCTTTCTTTTTTACCATTGGCAACATCCTCCTTCAATCAAATTCTATAATATATATTAATAACATAAATGTCAATACTATGAGCAAAACAAATACAAACCCAGAAAAAATCAAAAATCTCCTAACACATAATATCAAAGAAGTTATTATCAAAGAAGATCTAGAGAAAAAACTCAATTCTGGAAAGAAATTGAGAATTAAATTAGGCTGTGACCCGTCCCGAGCAGATCTGCATTTGGGACATTCTATCGCATTGCGAAAACTAAAAGAATTTCAAGACCTTGGACATCAAGTTGTTTTTATAATCGGTGATTATACTGGAATGATCGGTGATCCATCTGGAAAATCAAAAACGCGCGTGGCACTTTCAAAAGAAGAAGTGAAAAAAAACGCCAAAAGTTATTTTGCGCAAGTTGGAAAAATTCTAGATATTAAAAAAACAGAAATAAGATATAATAGCGAATGGTTTTCAAAACTTAATTTTGAAGATGTTTTAAAACTCACAAGCAAATTCACTATTGCCAGAATTTTAGAACGAGATGATTTTTCAAAAAGATTCAAAGAAGGAATTGACATCGCCAGCAGCGAAATTATGTATCCAATTATGCAGGCTTATGATTCAATTATGATTGACGCTGATATTGAAATTGGAGGAACAGATCAAAAATTCAATATGCTTGCAGGACGTGATTTGCAAAGAAAAATGAAAAAACCAGAACAAAATATTATAACTTGCTCCCTTCTTGTTGGACTTGATGGCAAAGAAAAAATGAGCAAAAGTCTTGATAATTATATTGGAATTACAGAAGATCCAAATTCAATGTTTGGAAAGATTATGTCCATTTCTGATGAGATGATATTTTATTATTTCAAACTTTTAACAGATATATCTAAAGATAGTCTTAAAAAAATAGAATCTAAGCTAAAAGACTCTACGAAAAATCCACGGGATATTAAGGTAGGATTAGCCAAAAACATCATTACAATTTATCACGATAAAAGATCCGCCGATAAAGCAGAAAAAGAATTTAATAAGATATTTCGTGACAAACAAAAGCCAACAGATATGAAAAAGTTAAAAGTTAAAAGTAGAAAGTTAAAAGTAGTGGACTTATTGGTTGAAACAAAACTAGCCGACAGCAAAGGAAATGCTCGTCGCCTCGTTCAACAAGGTGGAGTTAGAATTGATGATACCGTACAAAAAGATTTTGAAAAAGAAATTGAAATAAAAAACGGAATGATCGTACAAGTTGGGAAAAGAAAATTTGTGAAAATAAATTGTTGAATTTTCAAACCCTCACCCTGTCCCTCTCCCAAAAGGAGAGGGAACGAA
>JAGLIM010000076.1 GCA_023142995.1 Minisyncoccota bacterium
CTCCTCATCATAAATTAAGAATAGTAGATGCTTTGCAAAATAATGGAGAAATTGTGGCAATGACAGGGGATGGAGTAAACGATGCTCCAGCTCTTAAGTCATCAGATATTGGAATTGCGCTTGGCAGTGGAACAGAAGTTGCCAAGGGGACTGCTGATATTATACTTTTAGATAACAATTTAAAGACTATTATAACTGCTGTTGAACAAGGCCGAGTTATCTATGAGAATATTAGAAAAGTTATTGTTTATCTCATTTCTGATAGTTTCAGTGAAGTTATTGTGATTATGGGAGCGCTTATCTTTCTTCCTAAGGAAATATCTCTTCCATTGACTGCTGTTCAAATTCTTTGGATCAATATTGTAACAGATGGTCTTCCTAATGCTGCTTTAACCCTGGAGCCTAAAGAAGAGAATATAATGAAAGAGCCTCCGCGTAAAACAAGTGATCCTTTATTGAATTCTGAAATTAAGACGTTAATAGCTGCGATAAGTATTTCAAGCGGTGTTCTGTCGCTGGCGGTATTTTGGTATGTTTTCAATGTAACTGGAGATTTTGCAAGAGCTAACACAATAACCTTTTCAATTCTAGCTATTGATTCTTTGATCTATGTTTTTTCTGTTAGATCTCTGAGACATTCAATTCTCCAAAAGAATATATTTTCAAATAAATATTTAATTGGAACTGTTGTAGTTTCCTTTGCTTTCCAGATGTTTGCAGTATATCATCCTTTCTTTCAGAAAATATTAAAAACAGTTCCGCTTAATCTGGCGGATTGGTCTTTGATGATATTTGTTTTTGCAGTAGAGCTTATTATAATCGAAATTATTAAATATATATACATAGCTAAAAATAAGAAATGAATATAAATTGCTAAATTGTTCGATGATGTATTAATTTATAATTATTAATATGCTGTATAAAATCAAACAAAAGTTAAGAAAGATCATTCCTTATGGTATTATTTTATTTACTCATAAAATAAGGGCTGTTTTGGCAGCAGTTATTTTTGGTTTTCAAGGAAGAAAAATCAGGGTGATCGGAGTTGCTGGAACAAAAGGGAAGACAACAACTGTCAATATGATCGCTAAAGTATTAGAAGAAGGTGGATATAAAGTAGCGATGCTTTCTACAGCAAATTTTCAAATTGGTGAAAAAAAGTGGCTTAATAATATAAAGCTGACAACAACATCTCCTTTTTATTTTCAAAAGTTCCTGCGTAGAGCAAAAAAAGAAAAATGTGATTATGTAATTGTAGAAATTTCTTCACATGGGCTTGTGCAATTCAGGCATTGGGGAGTAAAGTATAAAACGGTTGTACTGACAAATATGATGAGTGATCATCTTGATTATCATAAGACCTCTGAAAACTATAAGAATTCACATAATGCTTTGATGAGCAAAGATCTGGAAAATATAATCATAAATTATGATGATAAAGATCTGAGAAGTTTTTTAAATTTTAAGGGACCAAAAAAATATATTTTTACTCTTAAAAGCTATAAGGAAATCGAAAATTTTAAATTGATTAGAGCAGAGGATATAGTTTTTAAAAAGGAAGGATCAGAATTTTTAATCAAGACTGACAAAGGGGAGATGCCAGTTCAACTTCCACTTATTGGTGAATTTAATATTTATAATTCTCTAGCAACAACGGCATTAGGATTGGCAGAAAATATTAAACCGTTTGCGATTAAAAAAGCTTTAGAATCAATTAAAAATATTCCAGGAAGACTTGAAAAAATTCAGGAAGGTCAAAATTTTGAAGTTATTGTTGATTATGCTCATTCTCCTGATTCTCTTGATAATGTTTATAGTGCGATAAAGCCAACTGTTCAAAACCGGATGATCGCAGTTCTAGGTGGCACAGGAGATAGAGATAAGACCTATAGGGCAAGGGGAGGAGAATTAGCTGATAAATATGCTGATATTGTTATTGTTACTAATGAAGACCCATATAGCGAGGATCCAGAAGAGATTATTGATCAGGTTGTTGTTGGAATTAAAAATAAAATTTCTGACAAAACTTTTTTTAGAATTTCAGAGAGAAAAGAGGCGATACAAAAAGCAATCAATTTAGCTCAAAAAGATGATTTAGTCATTATTACAGGCAAAGGCGCGGAGCAATTTATGATTTGCAAAGAAGAGAAAATTCCCTGGGACGATAGGGAAGTTGCTAGAAAAGCATTAAAAAATAGGAAAGTCTAATCTATAGTATTTTAAAAAAAATAAGTAAAAGTTCTTGTTAAAATGTTCATATGAAAATGACTTTAAAAATGACTTTATTCTTGACATATTGAACATAATATAATAAGATAGATATATTATGTTTAACGGCTTGAAGTGAGAAGTTTAAGCTTAAATAAACTAAAAAATAAACATTATGTCAAAATTTAATCAAACATCTGGTATACAAATTATGACTAAATGTCCAATGTGTGATTTTAAATATGAAAAAAAAGATGTAAAAATAATTAATAGCAAAGAAGGAGTTGTTACGTTATATCTAAATTGTCAAAATTGTAGAGGTTCTATTATGATGTTGATTATGACTGGGGCCTTTGGAATAACATCAATAAGTATGACGTCAGATATTGCAGAAGATGATTTTGAAAATATGGAACATGGTTGTGTTGAATATGATGATGTTCTTGAAATGCACAAATTTTTAAAAAATAAGTAATCTATTATGGAAACACTAGAAATCTTAACTAAAACAAGAGAATTAAAAAAGAATCAGTCAAATAGACTAAGAGCTGAAGGGTATGTCCCTGGAGTAGTTTATGGTTTTAAAAAAGAAAATAAAAATATTAAAATTGAAAGTAAAATATTCAAGGAAATACTTAAAAAAGCAGGAGAAAGTACGTTGATTGATCTAAAAGTTGATGATAAATCTTTAGGAAAAGTTGTAATTAGCGACTTTCAGATAGATCCAGTTTCGGATAATATTATTCATTTTGATCTATATCAAGTGAGGATGGATAAGAAAATTACGACAAAAGTTAATGTAAGTTTCATCGGAGAAGCTCCTGCTATTAAAGATGAAGGAGGAGTACTTGTTAAAAGCCACGATGTATTTGAAATAAGATGTTTGCCAAGTGATCTTATTCATAATATTGAGGTTGATCTGTCTCAATTGGGAAAGATCGATGACATGGTAAGAGTTAGAGATCTAAAAATTTCAGATCAAATTGAAATTATTTCAAGTCCTGATGTAGTTGTTGTTACAGTGGCTGCTCCAAGGACTGAAAAGGATATTGAAGATCTAGAAGAAAAGGTAGAAGAGGATATAGAAAGCGTTGAAGGTGCAGAACCAAAAGAAGGTGAGGAAGCTAGTACAGACGCTACTGACGTTACTGGAGATAATAAAGAGAAAAAAGAAGAAAAGTAAATTTATAGCGTTGAACTTTATTTTAAATAAATTTATTTTATGAATTCAATTCATAAGAATGTTAAAATAACTTTTTTAAACATCCACAAAACAATATTGTTTTGTGGATTGTTTATTTCGATTGTATTATTTTTCAATGTTATTACAGATGATTTAAGTTTTGCGCAAACTAGTGAAATAGAGGTTGATCAAGAAGAAAATGATAAACTAATTAGTGAGAAGAGAGAAGAAATTGGTGAAATAGAAGAAAAGATAAAAGGCTTTGAAGCTGAAATTAAAGCGCAACAAGGCAAAGAAAGAACTTTAAAAAGAGAAATTGCTTTATATAACAATAATATATATAAAAATGAGCTTGAAATTAAACAAACAAAGTTATCAATAGAAGAAGCTGGAATTGAATTGGAAGAGATTGAAAGAAAGATAAAAGAAGGTGAAGAGAAGATCATAAGAGATAGAGAAAATTTAAAAAATTTAATTAGATTATTATATACATATCAGCAAGATTCTCTTTTGGAGATATTGATTTTTGAAGATGATATATCAGATTTTTTTAACAAAGTTGATGCTGCAGAATCATTAAAAAATGAAGTTTTTACTACGATCATAGATCTAAAAAACGAAAAGAAAGAACTTGAATCTAAAGATAGGGAACTTCACGAACAAAGAGAGGGAATGGGTCAATTAATTCAGATCAGATCAGGTCAAAATGATTCAATAGCTGTTCTAAAAGTTCAAAAAGACGAATTATTAGAAGTTACAAGAGGAGAAGAGGCGCAATTTAATCAACTTTTAGAAGAAAATAAAAGCGTTCTTCCATCTCTCAAATCTCAGCTTTATGATTTGCAAAGTTTAGGTAATAAAATCAAATTTGAGGATGCATTTTCAGCAGCAAAACATATTGGTTCAGTGATAGGAGTGCGACCGGCATTTTTGTTAGGAATTTTAAAGGTTGAATCTAATCTAGGTAAAAATACAGGTAGCGGAACTTTTGAGAATGATATGTATGGATGCTATATGAGATTGTCAAAAATTTATTCATACAGAGAAGCACATTATATAAAAAGAGCTGAAGATGAAAAAAGAGCATTTTATTCTATAATAGATAAGTTAGGACTTGATCCTAATTCCGTGAAAGTTTCCAGAGAACCAACATATGGTTGTGGTGGAGCAATGGGGCCTGCCCAGTTCATTCCAACGACATGGGCCGCGTATGAACAAAGGGTTAGCGATGTTATTGGACATTATCCTCCAAATCCATGGAATCTAGCAGATGCAATGGCAGCAATGGCTGTTAAAGTATCTGACATACCTGGTGTTGTTGGCGGTGATTATAAAGCAGAATATGAAGCAGCAGGTAGATATTTAGGAGGTAGAAACTGGAGATCAAAGAATCTATTTTTCTATCCTAATCAAGTTATGCTTTTTGCTGATCTATACGAAGAGGATATGAGATAAATTAAGTTTTACGAGTTTTATTTAGAAGCAAGATTGAAAAATATTATAATTGGTTATTATATTTTGATATAGTTCAAGATTATGAAAAACTTTCTTTTAATATCGTTCGACTTTATGGAGAACTATGCGCAGTGAATTTCTCCACAAGGTCGAAAAATATTATAATTGATATGAATATAAAAAAACTGGACCATAGTTGTCCAGTTTTCTTATGTTGAAATGCATTTTTATATAACTTAGTTTAAAGCGTTTTTAAATTCAGGGACGTACCCTTTTAGTAGAATTTTGTAATTCGAATCAAAAAGATTAATTTATTTTATATATTTCTTAAGGTTTTCTATAGATGTGTATGATAAATTATTTGCTTTGGATATTGCTTCTTCTATTAAACCTTCAGAGAAAGTTTCTTGATGTCCAATTTCAATTTCATTATCTCCTTTTCTATTTTGCATATAATCTTCTACGTATATTTTTTGTTCTTGATTTAAATCAGCATTAACGTTATTTTCTTGAAGATATTCATTAAGAGCATATCTTGCTAAATGAGTAATTCCTTCTCCATAGCTGGCAGTTATGGTATAATTCTTTCCATTCTCATTTGTGCTTGATATTGCTTCATTTTCTTCAGTTTCGACATCATTACTACTTTGATCATCTTCAATGATTTGGGAAACATCATTATCTTTTGTTTCTACTGTGGTGTTATCGTTAATTTCAGCTTCTTGTTCGTCGTTATCTTCTGCAACGATTTCTTTTTCTTCTTCTGTTGCAGCAATTGCGTTATTATCTTCATTTTCACTATTTTCATTTTCACTAATAACTGCTACAGAATTATTTTCAGTACCGTTATCTTGCTGATTATAGTTGTAAGCACTTATTCCTACAATAAGAACAATTAATATAACTAAAATTGTTTGCCAATTTTCGTAGCTCCAATCTTTTATTTTTCCAACTAATCCTTTTGAATCGCTAGCTGTAATTTCTATTTCATTGTCCATTATATTTGTTTCACCCCCTTTCGAATTTAAGTTAAATTGTTAAAGATTCTACTGTATAAATGATAGCATATGTATCAGATATTAGCAAGTATTAGGCAAAAAAAGCTTTTTTTATAATATAATTATTTATTAAAGAAGATGATATTAAAATTATGAAGTAGCAAGGGGAAATTTTGAATTTTGAATTTTGACATAAATCTTTTATATGTTAATTATAAGTTTATTTAAATAATATATCTCTTTGACTTTTAAAGATATGACATAAGACTAGTAAATTAAATTCAAAATTCATTATTCTAAATTCTAAATAAATCTTTTTGTATTGCTTATAGTAAAAAAGTATTGACAAAGTATTGTAAATTATCTTTTTTTATTATATAATTAAACTAGAAATAAAAAACATTTAAATAAATTAAATTATTACGCATTCAACAAAAACATAACGCATAAGAATTAACGAATGCTAATTATTAAAGAAAGGAGGTGTATATAAATGGCTACAAAAAAACCAGCTAAAAGAAAAGCTGTTAAAAAAGTTGTAAAAAGAAAACCAGCTAAGAAAAAAGTTGTTAAAAAAGTTGCAAAGAAAAAACCAGCTAAGAAAAAAGCTGTTAAAAAAGTTGCAAAGAAAAAACCAGCTAAGAAAAAAGCTGTTAAAAAAGTTGCAAAAAGAAAACCAGCTAAGAAAAAAGTTACAAAAAGAAAATAAACTTTGTATACAAATTAGAACACGGTTTGTAAAGCTGTGTTTTAATTTGTCTTTATGTAAATAAACTTACAATAACAAGTCTTTTCTTTCCGCTTAGATCATTGATTATTGCGATTTTCGTATCTTTAAAATGTTTTTTTAGATATTCTTTGATTACATTGATTTGATCTGGATCTGCTTCAATGAGAAGATATATCTTTTGGTTGATTTTTATACTTATTTTTGAAATCAGATATAACATATTTTTTATATCATCAAGTCCTTGTGTTCCAGAAGTAAGAGCGATCTTTGGTTCATAGTCTTTCACATTCTTATCTAATTTTTCATAGTTATTATCTGTAATATAAGGAAGGTTGGCAGTTATTACAAAATGATTTGAGGACGAAAATAACTTTTGATCAAGTTCTTTTTTAAAATCTTTATTGATAAACTTAATATTATTTTCTAAACTATATCTTTTTGCATTGATCGTGGCTATTTCAATCGCTTTTTTTGAAATATCAATTGCGATAGATTGTTTGATAAGATCATTTTTTTTATTTTTTCGTAATTCATTTAAAATACTAATTAAAATACAACCTGAACCAGTTCCGATGTCTATTAAACTATAGTTTTTATGTTCTAAAGAGTTAACTCCAGTTATAATCTTTAAAACTTCTTCAACTATTAATTCTGTCTCAGGGCGGGGGATTAGAACATTTTCATTCACATAAAATTCATAACCAAAGAATTCTTTTCTATTGATAATATAAGCCACTGGTTTATGTTTTTTTCTTTGATCTATAAAATTGTTAAATAATTCCTCTTCTTTTTCTGTTAATTTATGATTATTATGAGCATAGAGCCAGTTTTTATCTAATTTCTCATTGTCGTTGCGAACTACGTTTCTATTTAACGCTTCCAATAACAAAACTTCCGCATCAAGGGAAGCGGAAGGAATGTTGAATAAATTTAATTCTGTAGCAGCTTTTTTAAGAGCTTGTTGAATGTTCATTTGTTTAGAATTTTGAATAATGAATTTAGAATTATGAATCCCTTCAATTCTTAATAATTTAATGTATAGGAATTTCAATGTCTATGATTTTGTAGAGACGATGCACTGTCTCGTTCCTACTTATTCGCGATAGTGTCTGTGTTTGTAAAACCTAATTTATGGTTTTGTAAAACAATGAAGTTTGATAAACTATTTAAATTCAAAATTCAAAATTCATTATTCTAAATCTTATCTTCTCTTTCTTCTCCTTGCCACTCTAATCCTCGCCAATGACTTTTCTAATAATGCCGTTGCGTCTGCAAAAGCTATATCTGACATTCTGTCTTTTTCTTTTAATAGATCCTGTGCTCTCTTTTTTGCTTCTTTTGCCTTTTGTTCATCAATTTCTTCTACTCTTTCGGCGATATCAGTCATAACGATGATGCAGTTTCCTCTTACTTCTACAAATCCATTGCAAACTGCCATCGGAATTTCTTTCCAATCGTTTTTGATAATGAGTTCTCCGTGTTTCATTGTGCTGATCAGTGGAATATGATTTGCCAAAATAGTTATCTCACCGTCTTCTGTCGGCAAAGTAATTTGATCAGCTTCATCTTTATAAGCGATCTTTTCAGGAGTAATGATCTGGAGATTGATCTTATTTGTTGAGGTTGACATAGTTGTAAATTTATGATAATATATATTGTTATGCTAAATAGTGTAATCAGTGTATTAAATCTTATCTCTGGAGTTCAGATTTTAATCTGTAAGTTTTGCAGATTGAAACCTGAGCTCCGAAACGATAGGATTAACGCCGAGTTCTTTGAAAAAAGAGAGAAAAATTATTTTTCAAGGCAGTAAGTTGATTATAATAAATTATGATCAGCTTACTGTCTTGAAGGTGGTATTATGAAAATAGAAACATTAGACATAGCATTATGCTTTGTTGTTGCAACATATTTCGTTGTGACATTCGGAGCAGTAATGTCAATGAGTTAGAGGCAAATATACAGATAGCAGAAGCCAGACCTAAAATTTTTTCTCCCTTTCTTTTTCCACTTCATAATAAATTGTGAAATGAAAAAAGGAATTATAATTTCAAAGTTTTAAAGAGCAGTTTTTGAAGCTGTTTTTTTGCTTTGGTTCATTTCTGTTGTCATTCTGGAGTGTAACGAAGTGAAGCGATAGAATCCCATGAGAAGTTTAATACAGCGTAATATTACAGTTTTGTGCAAAGTAGTTACGGGATTCTATCGCTATCGCTCCAGAATGACAGAAAAATTTAACAATTTAACAATTCAACAATACAGCAATTTATTTTGATTTCCCAACTTCCTCAATTCTGCCTTTCATATAGAAAGCGTTTTCATTTTTATCATCATGTTTTCCATCAAGAATCTCTCTGAATCCTTTAATTGTGTCGGCGAGTGAAACGTATTGCCCTTTTGTTCCTGTGAAAACTTCAGCAACAAAGAATGGTTGAGAAAGGAATTTCTGTATTTTTCTTGCTCGAGAAACAATAAGTTTGTCTTCGTCTGAAAGTTCTTCCATTCCTAAAATTGCGATTATATCCTGCAAATCTTTATATCTTTGAAGTATTTTTTGCACTTCATAAGCTGTCTGATAATGTTCTTTACTTACTATATTTGGATCAAGGACAGTTGAAGTTGATTCAAGTGGATCAACTGCTGGATAAATTCCAAGTTCTACAAGAGATCTGGAAAGAACGACAGTTGAATCAAGATGAGAAAAAGTTGTGGCAGGTGCTGGGTCAGTCAAATCGTCAGCAGGAACATAAACAGCTTGAACAGAGGTAATTGATCCTTTGTCAGTTGAAGTAATTCTTTCTTGAAGTTCTCCCATCTCTTGAGCAAGAGTTGGTTGATATCCAACAGCACTAGGCATTCTTCCAAGAAGAGCTGAAACTTCAGATCCTGCCTGAGTGAATCTGAAAATGTTATCAATGAAAAGTAAAACATCTTTATTCATTTGGTCGCGAAAATGTTCTGCCATTGTAAGTCCTGAAAGAGCAACTCTTTG
>JAGLIM010000077.1 GCA_023142995.1 Minisyncoccota bacterium
GCTCCAGAAGAAAAAGAACGTGGAATTACAATTGCTACTTCTCATCAAGAATATGAATCAGAAACAAGACATTATGCTCATGTAGATTGTCCTGGACATGCTGATTATATTAAAAATATGATTACAGGCGCCGCTCAAATGGATGGTGCTATTTTGGTTGTTGCAGCTACTGATGGACCTATGCCTCAAACAAGAGAACACATCCTACTTGCAAGACAAGTAGGCGTACCTGAAATCGTTGTTTTCATCAATAAGACTGATCAAGTAGATGATTTAGAATTAATTGACCTTGTTGAAGAAGAAGTTAGAGAATTGTTAACAAAATATGAATTTGATGGTGAAAATACTGCTATTATAAGAGGATCTGCTCTTAAAGCTCTTGAATGTGCTTGTGGGAAAGAAGAATGTGAAAAATGTAATCCAATTCTAGAAATTGTAAAAGCACTTGATGAAAAAATTCCAGAACCAAAGAGAGATGTTGATAAACCATTTTTAATGCCACTTGAAGATATTTTTTCAATTGAAGGAAGAGGAACTGTCGTTACTGGAAGAATTGAAAGAGGAGTTGTTAATGTAAATGAAGAAGTAGAGCTTGTTGGAATAAAAGATACAAGAAAAGTAATTGTTACTGGTATTGAAATGTTCAATAAACAGCTAGACAGGGGTCAAGCTGGAGATAATGCTGGAATTTTACTTAGAGGTATCAAAAAAGAAGAAGTTGAAAGAGGTCAAGTTCTTGCTGGTAAAGGTTCTATTACTCCTCATAATGAGTTTGAAAGTGAAGTTTATATTCTGACTAAAGAAGAAGGTGGAAGACATACTCCATTCTTTAGCGGATATAAACCACAATTTTATATAAGAACAACTGATGTAACAGGTGATGTAGTCCTACCAGAAGGAACAGAAATGGTTATGCCAGGCGATACTGTAAAATTAGTCATTAAATTAATTTCGAAAGTTGCTATGGAAGATGGAATGAGATTTGCTATCAGAGAAGGTGGAAGAACTGTAGGAGCTGGAGTTGTTACTAAGATAGTAAAATAAGAAGATATGATCTTCTTATTTTTTGTTTTTATTATTAAAATAAAAAATATGAGTAATGAAATTCCAGATTTAGACAATAAGAACGAAAAGACGAGGAAAATTAATGAGAAACAAAGGGAATTATCGAAGTGCTACACAGAAATGGAAGAAACAGTAAAAAACATAGGCGACTTAAAAGAAGAGATTGAGAATGAAACTAGTAAAGAAAGAATAGTACAATTACAAAAACAGACTATTGAGCTTTACGAAAAATGTGATATGCTTAGAAGAAAGGAATACGATATTAATCTTTCGATTTCGTCGATTGAAAAAGAACAAGAATAAATAAATAACAATTTAATTTCAAATTTAAACCGAAATGCCAGAAAAAACTAAACAGGAAAATGAATCAAAATCAAGGATTCGAGTAAAAATTAAAGCATATGATCATAAGGTTATTGATCAATCAGCAAAACAAATTGTTGAGACTGCTTTAAGAAATGGAGCTTCAGTCAGAGGTCCAGTGCCTCTTCCAACAGAAATTAGTAAATTTACTGTTAATAGTTCGACATTTGTTCATAAAGATTCCAGAGATCAATACGAAATGAGAGTACACAAAAGACTTGTTGAAATACATGATTTGAACTCGAAAATTATTGATGCATTGACAAACTTAAATTTACCAGCTGGTGTTTTTATAGAAATAAAAATGTAATGTTAAATTGTTAAATTGTTATATTATCAGTAACATTGTGCGTTACTGTTCTATATGTAACAATTTAGCAGTTTGACAATATAGCAATATATTTTATGCTAGTTTAAGTGTTTAATACTAGGTTCTCTGAAAGTGGGTTTCTGGTAAAAAGTACTAAACATACTGAATTAGCCAATTTTAAAATCGGATAAGACGATTAAGATTGGTTGAGTTATCTGATTTTTTTGTTTGATAAATTACTAAAAAGAAATTATAAATATATGAAGTTTATTTTAGGAAAAAAAATAGGAATGAGCCAAATTTTCATAGATAATGAGCAAGCTAGAGAAGTGGTTCCAGTAACCTTGATTGAATCACAATCATGTGTTTTGACTTGTACAAAGACAATGGAAAAAGATGGATATGAAGCTGTTCAAGTTGGATTTTCAGAAAAGAAGAAAATAAATAAGCCACTTTTAGGACATTTAAAAGATCTAGGTAAGTTTAGATATTTAAGAGAATTCAGAACAAAGGATAACGGTGTTGAATATAAAAAAGGAGACAAGATTGATGTATCCATTTTTGAAGCAGGTGATAAAGTTCAAGTTAGTGGTGTTTCAAAATCAAAAGGATTTCAAGGTGTTATGAAAAGACATGGATTCAAATGTGGACAAGCTTCACATGGACAAAAACATAGCAACAGAAAACCAGGATCGATCGGAAGTGCATTTCCACAACATGTCATTAAAGGGAAAAAAATGGCAGGAAGAATGGGTGGTGGAAATATTACTCAAAAAGGACTATGTATTGTTCAAGTTGATAAAGAAAAAAATTTATTATTGGTTAAAGGATCAGTCCCTGGTAATATCGGTTCACTTGTTAAAGTAATAGGGGAGTAATTAAAACTATAATAAGATTATTAAATATATGATAAAGGTTAAGACATACAACAAAGAAGGAAAAGAATCAGGAGATATGGAACTTCCAGAAGAAGTTTTTGGGTTAAAGATCAAAGATGATCTAGTCCATCAAGCTTACATTGCACATATTTCAAATTCCAGACAAGTTCTAGCAGATACGAAAGATAAGGGAGAAGTTAGCGGTGGAGGAAGAAAACCATGGAAACAAAAAGGCACAGGAAGAGCAAGGCACGGATCAAATAGATCTCCGATTTGGAAAGGTGGAGGAGTCACTTTTGGACCAACATCACTACGAAACTATAGCAAAAAAATCAATAAAAAGATGAAGAAGAAAGCACTTTTAATGGTTCTCTCCTCAAAAGTAAGGGATAACGAATTAGTGATTATTGATAATTTCAAATTTGAAAAGATATCAACAAAGTCAATGAATGGCGTTTTAAATAATTTACCAATAAAAGGAAAGATACTACTATCATTGAACAAAAAGGACAATAACGCGTTAAAGTCTATAGAAAATATTTCTAATGTTAATGTTATTGCCAGCGATTCATTGAATATTGCAGATCTATTGAAAAATAAAACACTAGTTATTAATAAAGAAGGTATCGAAAAAATTAAAGATACGTTCATTAATGTAAAGTAATAATATGGGAATTTTAAATAAAATCATTAAAACCAGCGGGAAAGAAAAGGATGACGAGAAGAAAGCTACAGATACTAAGAAAAAAGATACTACCAAAGATGCAAAAAAGAAAGTTGTTAGCTCTTCGGAAAATAGTAAAAGTCCAGTTAATAAAAAATCAACTGGAAAAGCTGGAAAAGTAAAGAAAGTTTCAGTAGATAAAATGCCTGAGAACTATTTTGATATAATAGTAAAACCTCATATTTCAGAAAAGACATTTAATCTTTCTCAAGAAGATAAGTATGTATTCATTGTTTCTAATGGATCGAATAAGACAGAGATCAAAAAAGCTGTAAAGAGTATATATGGAGTTTCAGTTGTCAGTGTGAATATTATAAATATTCATTCAAGAATGAAGAGATTCAGAGGCAGAATGGGACTTAAGAGTGGTTATAGAAAAGCTATAGTAAAATTAGCAAAAGGAGATAAGATTGATCTAATGAAAGAAAATAAATAATTATAAAGATTTAATTTGAATTATATGGCAGTTAAAAAATATAAACCAACAACACCAGGAAGAAGAGGAATGACAGGCTATGATTTTTCAACGATTGATAAAAAAGCTCCTGAGAAAAACTTACTTGAAAAGAAAACAAGAAAAGTAGGAAGAGGAAATGCTGGAAAGATCACAACTAGACATAGAGGTGGCGGAGCTAAAAAAAGATTTAGGATCATTGACTTTAAGATGAATAAACTAGATATTAAAGCTAAAGTTCAAGCAATTGAATATGATCCAAACAGAACATCTTTTATTGCTTTAATCGCTTTTGCTGATGGAGAAAAAAGATATGTTATTGCTTCTGACGGTC
>JAGLIM010000078.1 GCA_023142995.1 Minisyncoccota bacterium
ATTGCTTCTGCAAAAGCGATTGCTAGGATCATAGCTCCTTTGATTTTGTCAGCTGCTTCAGGATTTCTTCCTATAGCTTCCATAGCTTTTCCTCCAAGCATTCCGATAGCGATTGCTGGTCCGATTGAACCAACTCCAACAGCAAGAGCTACTGAAAGAAGTTGGACTGATTCTGTTTCTAATATCATATTTTTTGTTAATTAAATTATTTATTATTTAAAGTACTATTCTAAATAAAGTGAATAATGTTTTTTGATCCTTTATTGTCATTTCGTTGGAGTGGTAGCGACGAGAAATCTATAAATTTTATTAAACGCATTTATGTATGTTTTTAGATCTCTCAATCGCGCGAGTTTATGCTGAATTTATTTCAGTACTCATTTCGAGATGACAAAAGGTTTATATTTTGTAATTTAAAGTTATTTAGAATAGTAAAAGGATTTTAATGTTCTTCGTGAGCAGTAACTGCCACTTTGAGAAATACCAGTGTAAGCATTGCGAACACTAGAGCTTGGATGAATCCGACAAAAAGTTCAAGTCCAAAAAAAGGAATTGGGGCAATGAAAGGAACAAGCGTCATAATTACAACGAGCAAGACTTCTCCAGCGAAAACATTTCCAAAAAGTCTAAAGGAAAAAGAAATCATCTTTGCAAGTTCACCGATAAGTTCTAAGATTCCAACAAAAAAGTTTATAGGAGAGCTGAAGTTGATGAACTTTCCTCCATATTTTAAAACTCCAAGAGCAAGAATCCCAAAAATTTGAGTTGCTAGAACAGAGATCATTGCCAGTGCAAGAGTTGTATTCAAGTCGCTATTAGCGGATCTGAAAAATGAAACAAAAACAGCGTGCTCTTGTCCGTGCACGCCTTGTGTAGTTTCGTAAAAACCAATTGATCCAAAACCAGGAAGAAGTCCTAGCCAGTTGGATACAATAACAAAAATAAAAATAGTTGCTACGAGCGGAAAAAATTGATAACTTTGTTTTCGATCTCCTGTCACACTATCAACCATTTTCAAAAGAGATTCTATGACCATTTCGAATAGGTTTTGTAATCCTCTTGGAACTTCATTTACTTTTTTTGTAGCAAAATAGGTAATAATAACAAGAACCGCAGTAGTCATAATTGATGCTACAAGTGTATTGGTAAGTGGAATTCCAAATATATAAGTTATAATTTCTGGTGTAATTGAGACATGCATTATCTAGTCTTCTTAAAATTAAGTTTAATTCACGAATCCTCCTATAACACGCCAATCTTATACTATTTTTTAAGAAATGTCAATAGTTTGATTTTTTTTTAAATTTTAGCAAAAAAAACTATTGATGAGAGTTTTTTTGTATATAAATATAGAAATTCTTGAAAATTTAATTCTTTAAGACTTAGGTTCTCCATAAAGTCGAACAATATTAAAATATAACTAAACTAACTAACTAACTAATATTTTTCGACCTTGTGGAGAAATCATTCGCGCAAAATTCTCCATAAAGTCGAACAGTATTTAAAGAAAATTCTTCATAATCTCAAACAACATTATAGAGAAAATATTTTATAATTCAAAAAAAGATAAAAACCCTTGACAGAATAAACTATTTGTAATAGTATGATTTTAGCAATTTCAGAGGGTACTTATTTTAGTATCCAGTGATGGTTGTGTGAACCGACGAAGAAATACCAAAAAGCACAGAGGTGTAAAACATGCCAGAAGTTTCAGACGGTAGTCTAGGAATCATAGCAATGATTGTTGCAATGTTTCCAGATATGGTACCAGTGACAGGAGAATTGAAAGGGTCAGACGGCCAAGGTGGCACGATAGTATATCTTGACGCAGCAGGAAAAGAGGCTGAGAATTCAGTTCATGGCAGATTGCCAGAGGTAGGACTGATAATGCAAGAAGATATCGTACAGACCCCAGAGCAGATGATTGCCAATATGCAGAACAAGACCATGACCACGATGCACGCAGCGGAAGTGTGGCAAGGTGGCGGACACACAGGATTTGCAGCCGAGAGAACATTGGCAGAAGATCGAACATCGAAAAGGTATGCAGGACAACGGGCGGAAGCAAGCAAAAAGTCTGGCGATGGACGCACAGGATTTGCAGCTTAAGACCACGCAGCCGAGAAATTGTGGAGGGATAACAATGACAATAGAGATGTAATTAGCCTCCTATAAGGAGGCAAAGGGCTTAGGATAAGATTCAGTGTCTAAACAAAAAGACACAAATCACAAATCCTTCGTCCTATTTTTTTTGACTCAAATTGCTTAATCATTGTATAATACAGATATATATTTAAAGCTGATAAAACCATTTTTTACAGTATAAATATTATCTAAAAAATAAATTTAAAAGTATGTCAGATGATATAATTAATGAGCATACAGAAGAAAAAATAAAAGATTATTTATCAGAAGAAAAAATGAAGGAATCTCAATCAACTGTTTCTGATAATTTTGGTGTTAAAAAAAATAACAAAAAACTTTTTGATAAAAAGATGTTTTTTGGTATCTTAATATTCGTTATAATCATTTCTAGTTTGTTATTTTTATATATGCGTAATAAAGGTAAGCAATCTTTTGATGAATCACGAGTAAGAGTTAGTATAGAGGCTCCTGATATAGTATCTAGTGGGAATGAAGTTATTTTTGAATTAAAATATGAAAACCAAACAGGTGTTAATTTGAAAAATTCTAAAATAAGTTTCTTTATCCCAAAAGAATTTATTTTTATCTCATCTGATAAAAAAGCTAAAATTGAAGAAACAGTGATCACATGGGAAGTGGAGAATATTTTACCAAGTGAGGTTGGGAGCATAAAGATCTTTGGAGAGATATATGGAACTGTTGGAAAAGAATTTGATTTTAATTCAAAAATTGCTTATTATCCAGATAATTTTAATTATGAATTTCAATCTTCTGACAGTGAAAGTAGAGCAAGAGTGAAAATATTTTCTGCGCCGTTTGAAGTTTTCACTCAAATGCCGAAAGAAACAATGAGCGGAGAAGAAATTGAATTGACTGTTGATTTTGAAAATATAAGTAATCGTGATTATAAGATTGTGAATATTCAATTGCAGTTTACGCCAGATTTTAAACTTAATTTTTCAAAACCAGAACCGATCAAAACAGAAAAAAATATTAATATTTATAGATTTGAAGATCTAGCTCCAAAATCCAAGAATAAAATAGTTATAAAAGGGAATTATACAAATGAAAAAAGTGGGGAAAAAGAGGTTAAGATCAGATTAAGTGCTGGTGAAGAAGGAGGAGACATTTTTGAATATATTAATAATAATGATGTTATTAAGGTTAGTGAAGTTCCAATTAGTGTTAAACAATATATAAATGGTTCTGAGGAATATACCGCAGTTAAAGGAGAAGAACTTGAATATATAATTAAATTTAAAAATAAAAGCGATTCTGAGATCAAAGGGTTGGTTATAAAAAGCAAAATTGAAGGAGAAATTGATATTGATTCACTTGAAGTTTCAAATGGTTCCTATGACAGAAGAACTAATGTGATCACATGGAGCGCATTTAATGTTCCAAAGCTTGCTTTGTTTAAATCTTTAGATGAGGGGGAGGTTAGCTTTAAGATCAAGGTAAAAAATTATTTTGAAATTAAAGTGGCTAATGATAAAAACTTTACAATTAATAATAATGTAAAAATTAGTAATTTTAATTTTAGTTCAGAATCCGTTAATGTTGAAAAAACGATAATAAATAGCGATAGTGTCATTAAATTAAGCGCAGCATTGTTTGTGAGGACAAAGGGGTATTTCAATGATGATGGAAGAATAAAAAATACTGGAGCAATTCCGCCAGAAGAAGATAAGGAAACGACCTATCTAATTCATTGGTATTTGAGCAGTTTAATAAATGAGATCAAAAATTTAAAAATATCTACAATATTACCAGAAGGTGTAAAATGGACGGGAAATTATATTAAATCAAATGAAGAACTATCTTTAGGAGATGAGACTAATGGTACTATTACGCCTGATGATGAAGATGAAGATGATGGAGAGCAAGCCGATGACGATATATTAGTAGATTATGTTGACTCTGAAGATGATGAAGATAATACTGAAGATGAAGATGAAGATGAGGATAGTGATAAGATAATAGTGGAAGACTTTTACTATAATACAAAAACCAGAGAGATCATCTGGGAAATTCCATTATTGAGCGCGAATACTGGAATTGTTTCACCTGCTAAAGAGGTTATTTTCCAAATAAGTATTAAACCTACAAAATCAGATGTCGGGAAAACAGTAGTTTTAATGAATAATGTAAAAGCAATCGGATTTGATGAATTTTCACAAACAGAAATTACAACTATAGAAAGTGAACTTATGAGTGATCTTCCTGATGATTATAGCATCGGAGTTAGTGAAGGAATCGTTATCTCAAATTCTGATGAAGACGAAGATTTATAGCTGTTAGTGATTCTAAATGAGGATTACTAATACGGTATCTGTCATTCCTATAGATGTTAACTAATTAACTAACAAAGAATTGTCATTCTGAACTTGATTCAGAATCTACTTTCTTTTATATCTAATCAAATCTATAAATCATAAAACATTTGAATAAATTGAAAACACAATAATCTTTTAATATTTTTCGACCTTGTGGAGAAATTTATCACATATAGTTCTCCATAAAGTCGAACAATATTATTGTATTAGTACTAAAAAAGAAAGTAAGATGTAAATAGTATAAGTTAAAATCTAAAATAATAATGATTCTGAAACAAGTTCAGAATATGACAGGTTCTGTCAATAAATTATCTAACATCTAAGTGGCAAGCAAGTACTGAAATAAATAGTAATTAAATTTAATGGGTTTTAAACTAATAAAAGAGGACAAAAGATCAAGTGCAAGATTAGGAAAATTAAAAACAAAACACGGAACAATTCAGACTCCGTGTTTTATGACGATAGCTACTTGTGGCAGTGTGAAATCTCTAGACAGTATTGAAATCAAGAAATTAAAAGCGCAAATAGTTCTTGGAAATACCTACCATCTATATCTTAGACCAACAGATACGCTTATAAAAAAGTTTGGAGGGCTTCATAAATTTATGAATTGGAATGGTCCGATATTAACTGACAGCGGAGGGTATCAGGTTTTTTCATTGGCGAAAATGAGGAAGATCACAGAAGAAGGAGCGAAATTTCAATCGCATATTGATGGATCATGTCATATGCTTACTCCAGAAAAATCAATTGAAATTCAAAATAATCTTGGGAGCGATATTATTATGGTTCTTGACGAGTGTGCTCCATATCCTGCTGAAAAAAAATATATTGCTGATTCACTGGAATTGACCACAAGATGGGCTCTTAGGTGTAAAAAATATTTTGATAAAAAAAATATAAAATTGAAAAAAAACCAAAAAGCACTTCTTTTTGGAATTGTTCAAGGTGGGACATATAAAGATCTGCGAGAAAGATCTGCCAAGCAATTGCTGGAAATTGATTTTGATGGGTTTGCGATTGGAGGAGTTTCGGTGGGGGAGCCAAGTGAGAAAATGCTTAATGCGGTGGATTGGACTGTGCCACTGCTTCCTGAGAATAAGCCAAGATATTTGATGGGGGTTGGTAAGCCTGAAGAAATTGTTGCATCCGTGGCAAGAGGAGTTGATATGTTTGATTGTGTTATTCCGACAAGAAATGCAAGGCATGGAACGATATATAAATTTAAAACCAGATCTGAGAAAATAAAAATCACTAAAGATCCAGAAAAGTTCTATGAAATAATGCATATTACGAATGAGAAGTTTAAATCTGATAAAAAACCGATTGACAATAATTGTAAATGTTTCACCTGTCAGAATTATTCACGAGCTTATCTGAGACATCTATTTTGCGCCAAAGAACTTCTTGCTTTGCGTTTGGCGAGCATTCATAATATACATTTTTATTTAGAGCTAATGAGAAAGATCAGAAACTCAGTTTGAGAATATCTGATAAATCATATACTAATTACTGAGTCCTTACGAAAGTAAGGGAGAAATATCACAATACTTTAAAATTTCATTAATCTTACGAAACTTCACCCTCGCTCTCGCAAGGACTCCAGCTTTACGCTTCACATTTCAATATCACGGAGTCCTCACGAAAGTGATGGAGAAATATCATAATTCTTTTGAAATTCATTAGTTCTATGAAACTTCATCCTTACTTTCGTAAGGACTCCAGCTTATAATTAAATTTTTAATAAAAAACAAGATTTGATACTGTCTTGATAAAAACGCGCAAATGAAAAGAGATGAGTGAAAGTAATTATGTACTTTATATAACTCATCTCATTATTGTGTCATGATAAACATCTCCTTCTTTATTAGTGACTTGCATTGTGCGCATCCGTTGCGCGTGCCAGGTCCTGAGGATCTTATAGGGAAACGATATTATCGACGGTATAATTTTGGGCATCTATGATTTCTTCGGTCGAAAAATACTTGTGTCTTTTCATTGACATTCCTCCAAGTTGTTATGTTGTTTTGTCCTTGTTATAGGGCTTTTCTCGCAGAGCTTTAGCTCTGATTGTCAAACTATAACAAGGTAATCTATTCAAAATCAGCTTTTGCTGATTATGAAGTTTTACTCTATTAGGAGAGTTCAACTTCACTAAGCAACATATCATACTATAATAATCCTGTCAAGCCCTTGTATAGGAAAAATCTTATGCACACCTTGAAAGCTTTACATAAAAAATAAAAGTATTAAAATTATAGAGTACTGTTATAATAGATTGGAATGATGAAAAATATAGTAACTTTTTAATATTTTTCGACCTTGTGGAGAAATCAAACGCGCAAAGCTTTCCATAAAGTCTAACAATATTATTAGCAACAAATTAAAAAAATATGATTGAGATTGAGACAATTTTTGAAATGTTTGGAGGCTTGGCTATTTTGTTGTATGGAATTCATCTTTCTGGTGTTAGTTTGCAGAAGATCTTGGGATTTAAATTAGAAGAAATACTTACAAAAACAAATGATAATCCGATAAGAGGTCTGACGATAGGTACAGGAATTACATCTGTGATCCAAAGCAGTACTACTACTATCACAATGCTATTTGGATTTATAAGTGCTGGTCTTTTGAGCTTTAATTCTGCTATACCTGTGATGCTTGGGGCAAACATTGGAAGCACAATAACAACTCAGATCGCATCTTTACATATCGGTATATACGCTCTTCCAGTGCTTACTGTAGGAGTTGTGATTCATATTTTTTCAATTAAAAAAATAAGAAAGAATATTGGTGAAGCTCTCATAGGCTTCAGTTTTTTATTTCTTGGAATGAATTATATTTTTATGAGCGCTCATTCTTTATCCTTAGACAGTGGGGCTGTAAACTTTATAAATCATTTTTCCTCTTCTCCAATTGTATATATATTCATTCTGGCAATTCTAACCTTATTGCTTCAAAGCAGTAGTGCGACTTCTGTTGTTGTGGTTGCTTTTGGAGTGGCAGGAATAATTAATTTACCAATTGCACTTTTTATGATCTTAGGTGTTAATCTTGGTTCTAGTCTTAAGATCATATATATAGGAATAAGAGGAAAAGGTCTCTTGAGCGATCTTGCGATAACGCATATATTGTTTAATATGATAGGAGTGTTTATTTTTATAATATTTTTCAAATATTTTAATTATTTTGCAAGTCTTACATCGTCTGATATAGGGAGACAAATAGCAAATTCTCATACATTGTATAATATTGCCACAGCTTTGATCGTAATACCTCTTGTGCCTTTTGTTGTAAAATTTATCAATAAATATGCTCCAAAGAGCAAAAGAAAAGAATCAAAACTTTTTTATTTAAGCAGAAAGCTTCTTTATACTCCTTCAGTTGCTCTTAGGCAGGCTAACCGAGGTGTTGTTGAAATGGCGGATGAAGTATCTGAAATGCTTGAGATCTCAAGGACGATATTTTTTGAAAACAAAGTTGAGCAGCTTGCAGAAATTGAAAAGTATGAAAGCAATATGGACATAATGACTGGAAAGATCTCAGAATATATGTCTCAGATATCCCAGCAAAGATTAAGTAAAAGGGATCTAATGAAACTTTATAGCTTAATGCATTCTGTGACCGATCTTGAGCATCTATCTGATCATATTTTGACAGTCTCTGAATTGTTTGTGGATCTGAAAGAAGAGAAAATCGAATTTTCTCCAAAAGCAGATCGTGAATTAACTGCAATATTCGGTAAATTGAAGATTATGCAGAATTTAGTAAGAAAAGCATTAGAAGAGGATAATTTACATCTTGCCCATGAGATCATAAAGCATGAAAATAAAGTGGATGAAATAGTAAAAAAGGCTCATAGCAATCATTTAGAAAGAATGAACGAAGGAATATGTTCATTGAAAAAAGGAAAATATTTTGCAGAGATATTGATGAATCTAGAAAGAATTGGAGATCATGCAGATAATATTGCTTATGCGGTTGTAGATAGGTTTAGATATAAATAGATATTTATATAAAATGTTTCTGAAATAACATCACCATATGTTGTTTTTTTGTGATAACGAAAGTAAAAACGCAATAAATCGTGCCTCTATAGCTTTTTGTTTTTTTATGGTAAACTATAGATATAATCATTTGTTTAATATATGATTGGAAATTGGATAGATCTCATAATTATTTTTTATCTTGCTATTCATCTCATAGATGGAATAAAAAGAGGGTTTTATTCTATTATTGTTAGTATGGTAAGTTTTATGATCTCAATAATAATTTCCTATTTTACATATTCATATACAGCTCAGGTATTTATTACAAATTTTGGCTTAGAAAAAGTTTATTCCAATATAGCTGGATTCTTTTTGAATATGTTTGCTATGAAATTTATTCTTTTGATATTATTTCGCAGAAAGCTTCCAGATTCTCTTTTTATTATAGATAAAAGTATTAAGAGAAGGGTCGCGAGCGGTTTTGTTTCACTTTTATATAGTTGTGTTGTTGTCTTTTTATTGTTGTCAATAACTTTATCGTTTTCTTTACCATATATATTTAAAAATCAAATTGCATCATCATCGTGTGGAAAGATCATTACTCTTGATATTATGAGAATAAATAGCGGACTCAAAGATATTTTTGGAGACGTTATAAGTGTGACGATGGATAAGTTTGATTTTATGACTGTGGGAGATGAAGATGATCGAATGATTGAATTAGGCTATACAACGGAAAATGTTAAAATTGACGAAAAAGATGAACAAAATATGTTGTTGCTTATTAACGAAGAAAGAGGATCAAGAGGTTTATTTCTTTTGATTGAAGATAAAAAAGCAAAAGAAACTGCTAGAAAGCATGGAATAGATATGTTTAAAAAAGGATATTTTTCTCACATTAATCTTGAAGATCATGGTCCTTCTGATCGTATGAAACAGGGCAATGTGGAGTTTACTTTTTCAGGTGAAAATCTTGCGCTCTCAAAAGATCTTTCTTCAGCTCATGACGGATTGATGAATAGCAAAGGGCATAAAGAAAATATTCTTCATTCTTTTTTTCACAGAGTTGGTATTGGCGTTATTGACGGAGGAGAACATGGAAAAATATTTGTGCAAAATTTTGCTGATTAAAGCTAGCTTTTTAGATTTTTAAAGAATTTGTCAATTGATAATTATTATTTTTTATGAAAAAACATTCATCTCGTAAGTGTGCAAAAGGAAAGACTGGTTTTAGAACTCCAAGTGTTTTTAAAGTTACTTCTGAGAAGAAAAACAAGTTTTGTAAAGCAAAAAACAGAACAAAAAAATAATGAGTATAAAAATATAATATTGTTTGATTTTGCTTTTTTATATTATGATATAAGCAATATAATAATTTAATAAATCTAATTTATCATTAACTTAAAAAAAATGAAAACACAAAAAATTGGAATTGCCAGCATTTTTTTATTAATGCTGACAGCTGTTACTGTTCCGTGTGTAGCACAGAATGCTTCTGAATACAAAAAAGCAGGAACAACGGAAGAAAAAAATACAGAAGTAGTGCAACAACAGAATCAAGCAGAAGAAAAGGAAATTCAAAATCAAATAGCAGAGGAAACTGGAGAAAACAAAGATCTTGATGCTGGCAATAACGAAGATAAGGGAAAAACTGAAGCTGACGAAACTAATGCGAAACAAAATAAAGGAGAAGAAAATGAAAACGATTTAGAAAACGGACAAAAAGCTCAAAATCAAATAAACCAGAATCAAGAAAATCAAGGAGAACAATCACGAAGTCGTGTGGCTAATGCAGTTCAAGAAATGTTAGCAGTTTCAGAGAGAAGTGGAGTAGTCGGACAGCAGATTAAAGAGGTTGCTCAAAGTCAGGAACAAAATCAAAAGGGAATAGAAACTGAATTAAATAAGGCAAAAGAGAGAAGTGGACTGATTAAATTTATCATAGGTCCAGATTACAAGGAATTAAAAAAAGTTGAAAACCGTTTAGAAAATAATAGTAAAGATCTAGAGGAACTTAAAGATTTGCGTGGTCAGCTCACAGACGATGCTGATAAAGATATTATGGCGCAACAAATTCAAATTATGCAGCAGGTTCAGGCAGAATTGGAAAATGAAGTTAGTGAAGAGAAAAAAGGTTTGAGTCTGCTTGGTTGGTTGTTCAAGCGACTCGCAAAATAGGAATTGAAATTTAATTAGAATTAAGAGCTGTCGTATTGATCTATGACAGCTTTTGAGATTGTTATTTCAGCGCAATATCGTTTAACTCAACATAATATTTGTTTAATTTCATTGTCATTTTAACAATTTTAAGATAATATAAAGATATAATAACGAAGCAGGACTTATGAAGAAAAAAGATCTAAAATTAAATTTCCTCTTTCAAATAATAGTTGCTTTTTTACTAACTTCAATTCTATCAATAGCTGTTGCAAATAGTATGATAACAGGAAGTGTTGCTTTTACGTCTGAACAAGTAAAGTCTGTTTATGTTCCACCACAACCACAACCACAACCACAATTGCAACCACCCTCGCAATCACAAGCTACTTCGCCAGAGATCAGGGGAGAATATAAACTTGTTCAAATCGATATATTCCAATTTCTCCTTTCTTTTTTTATTGCAACTTCTTTAATGCTTTTTTTCGTGAATAAGTTCAATGGAAAATATTTATTTGAGTTCTTTTTCTCAGCAGTGATAATATTTGGAGCACAGGGTCCTTTTGGAATATTTTTTTCATGGTTTAATGCTTTAATGCTTTCAATTTTACTAGTGGTCTTTCGGTTTATACATCCAAGAATATGGACACAAAATTTCATTATTATCATAGGAGTCGCAGGAGTTGCAGCATCTTTAGGAACTGGGATCGATCCTTTATTTGCGATAATAATTTTGATCATCCTCTCTTTCTATGATGTCATTGCTATATATAAAACTAAACATATGGTGAAACTCTTTAAAGGCATGGCAGAGAAAGGAGCGATTCTAGCGCTTATAATTCCAAAGAATTTTCTATTATGGAAAAATAAGTTTAGTATGATTAAAAATGAAAACAGAAATGAATTTATTTTTATTGGAACAGGAGACGTTGCTTTGCCTTTATTTTTCGCAAGTTCAGCATTTTCTTCTGGATTGATATTTTCCATTTCAATAATTTTTGGAGCTGTTGTTGGATTTATAGTAGATCATCTTTTCTTTGTAACTCAAAAAGAAAAAAGAGCCATACCAGCGCTTCCTGCTATTGCACTATTTTCAATTACTTCTTATATAGTAACCTTTTTATTTGTAAATTAATTTATGCCAGAAAAAAAAGAAAAATTATTAAAGATCATTATTAGAAGAATATTTATTTTTATTAAATTTCTATTTAGTGGACTAAGATTATTCTCATCAAGTCATTTTTTAAAAAATAAAATTATTTTTAATCTCATTGCTCTGAGTTCTATCTTAAATCTATTTCTTTGGATTATGTTTTTACAAAATAAAAAAGAAGGTGATTATCCCGTGATCCTTCACTATAATTTGATCTTTGGTGTAGATTACTTAGATCAATATCAAAAGATATATTTGATCTCTGCTGTGGGATTGATAATACTATTATTTAATTTGGTTTTGGGTTACTATCTCTATTTAAAGGAAAAATTAGCATCATATCTCCTTGTATTCAGCGCATTTGTTGTTCAGATACTTTTGTTATTTGCGGGATATTTGATCATTGCAATTAATTCATAAAAAGTTCAAGTATAAATGCTCTAAATATTGTTTAAGATTTAAATATTGTTCGACTTTATGGAGAACCATGTGCGATAAATTTCTCCACAAGGTCGAAAAATATTGATATTTATTTAGCATATTATAATATTGTTCGACTTTATGGAGAACTTTACTTGATAAATTTCATAGCAAGGTCGGAAAATATTAAAATATTGCTATGTTTTTTTATTTGTCGTGAACTTAGAATATATCAAGCAATCTATCTATATGAATAAGATAATAATTAAGGGAGCGCGAGAGCATAATTTAAAAAACATAAATCTTGAGCTTCCAAGAGACAAGTTTATTGTTTTTACAGGTATATCGGGATCTGGGAAATCTACGCTGGCTTTTGATACGATTTTTGCAGAAGGGCAAAGAAAATATCTTGAAAGTCTTTCAAGCTATGCCAGACAATTTCTTGGTCAAATGGAAAAACCAGATGTTGATCATATTGAAGGTCTTTCTCCAACAATATCGATCAGTCAAAAAGCTGCTTCTCATAATCCAAGATCAACAGTTGGAACGATCACTGAGATCTATGATTATATGCGTTTATTTTTCGCAAAAATTGGAGTTCCTCATTGCGTAAAATGTGGCAAGCCAATTACAGCTTTAAGTGTTGAACAGATGGTTGAAAAAATATTAGAACTTGGAGAGAATCATAAAATTAAAATATTTTCTCCTGTAATTAGAGGTAAAAAAGGTGAATATTTTCAACTTCTTAATGACATCTATAAAAAGGGATATGTTAAAGCAAGGATTGATGGGAAAATGATCAGTATGGATAAAAAAATAGATCTTTCTAGATATAAAATGCATAATATTGATATTTTTATTGATGAAGTTGAAATTAATGATCATAATTTAAGCAGAATATTTGAAGATATAGAGCAGGCAACAAATTTATCTGATGGACTTGTTTCAATTATTTTCAAGAAAAAAGAGATAGTAATGAATAAAAACCTTTCTTGCTTTGAGTGCGGAATTAGTTTTCCTGAAATACAGCCAAGACTTTTTTCGTTTAACAGTCCGTATGGAGCATGTCCAGATTGTAATGGATTAGGAAATAAAATGATCATTGATATGAAACTTGTTGTTCCTGATGATAATAAAACAATAAGTGAAGGTGGGATTTTGCCATGGAGCTATAAGCCAAATAATTATTATGGATCACTTTTGGATTCAATTGCTCAACAGTATAGAATTCCTCTTAATACGAGACTGAAAGATATTCCAAAAGAAAAGATCAATTTAATTCTTTATGGTTCTGGTAGTGAAGAAAAATTACAAATCAAATATTATACAAAAAGAGGTTCAAATGTGTTTAATTTGAATTTTAATGGAATTATAAATAATCTTGAAAGCAGGTATTTTAAAACAGAATCACCAGCAGTTAGAAAAGAAATGGAAAAATATATGAGTACCAGCTCATGTAAACTATGTGATGGTCAAAGACTTAAAAAAGAAGTTCTTTGCGTTAAAGTTCATGGAAAAAATATTGCTGAACTATCTGCTCTATCTATAAGTGATTCTTTTGAATATTTTAATAATTTGAAGTTGAGCAGGAGAGAGGAAATGACAGTTGGCAGAGTTGTTGTTGAAATAAAAAACAGGTTAGGATTTTTGGTTGATGTTGGTTTGAATTATCTTACTCTTGATCGAGCAGGAACCACTCTTGCTGGAGGGGAAGCGCAAAGAATTCGTCTTGCATCTCAAATTGGAAGCGCTTTAGTTGGAGTTCTTTATGTCCTTGATGAGCCTTCAATTGGTCTTCATCATAGAGATAATCAAAAACTTCTTGAAACCTTGAAACACCTTTGTGGCATTGGAAACACTTTGATCGTTATTGAACATGACGAAGAAACAATGAGAGAAGCTGATTTTTTGGTGGATATAGGTCCTGGTGCTGGGAAGCATGGTGGAAAGATCGTCTATGCTGGAACTTATGCTGGGATTAAAAAAGAAAAAAGATCAATTACAGGAGAATATCTTTCTGGGAAGAATAATATACCAATACCAGATCAAAGAAGAAAGATTGGAAAGAATTTCATAACAGTTTATAAAGCGAGAGAAAATAATTTGAAAAGTATTGATGTTAGTTTTCCTCTAAGAGCGTTTGTTTGCGTGACTGGAGTTTCTGGATCTGGAAAATCAAGTTTGGTTAATGAAATCCTTTATAAAGCCTTAGCGAGAAAATTACACCGTTTGATGCAAAAGCCAGGAGGACATCAAAAGATTGAAGGAACAGAGAAGATCGATAAGATTATCCAAATCAATCAATCTCCGATAGGTAGAACCCCTCGAAGCAATCCTGCAACATATACTGGAGTATTTACGCATATCAGACAAATATTCTCTTTGACAAAAGATGCAAAAATAAAAGGATATCAATTGGGACGATTCAGCTTTAATCTATCTGGCGGAAGATGCGATGTTTGCCATGGAGATGGTTTGATCAAAGTTGAGGTGCAGTTTTTGCCAGATGTCTAT
>JAGLIM010000079.1 GCA_023142995.1 Minisyncoccota bacterium
AAAAAGAATTTGCTTCAAAGAAAAACCTTGAGAAATGGATGCCAGTTGATCTATATAATGGTGGAATGGAACATACGACTTTGCATCTTCTTTATTCTCGTTTTTGGCATAAATTTTTATATGACCTTAATTATGTTCAAAACGCAGAACCATATAAAATGCGTCGATCGCATGGAATGATCTTAGCAGAAGATGGACAAAAAATGAGCAAGTCTCGTGGAAATACTGTTAATCCTGATGAAGTTATTAAACAATATGGAGCTGATACAATCAGACTATATGAAATGTTTATGGGTCCATATGGTGATGCAATCCCGTGGAATATAAGCAGTTTAGTTGGGATGAATAGGTTTTTACAAAGAATATGGACAATGAAGTCTAAGGTAGGAACACAAGATTTTGTGTTCTTACAGAAAGATAAAGCCATATTAGTTGCCACTAATAATCAGGGGAAACTAAAAGAATTTAAAGATCATCTTAAAGATTTTGATATTATTTCTTTGGAAGATATCAATGAAGAGATTGAAGAACCAGAAGAAGATGGGAAAACATTTGAAGATAATTCTTTGATCAAAGCAGAATATTATGCAAAGAAAACTGGCTATTTAACGATCGCAGATGACAGTGGTCTTTGCGTAAACGCTTTGAATGGTCGTCCTGGCGTGTTCTCAAGCCGTTATGTGCAAGGTGATGATAAAAAAGGCTGTGAGAGGCTTATAAAGGAATTAGAAGGTAAAAAAGATAGATCTGCTTATTATAGATCTGTGATAACCATTTATAACCCTGAAAACAATAAATATGATCAGTTTACTGGCAAATGCGAAGGTGAAATATTAAATAGTTTAAAAGGTAATAAAAGCTTTGGATATGCTCCTGTTTTTATGACCAAGGGATTGAATAGATCTAATGCGGAGTGTTCTTCAAAAGAGATATACAAATACAATCATAGAAAACAAGCAGCTGATAAATTAATTGATTATTTAAATGTAGGAACGCAAGATCTTGCGTTCAACAAAAGCAGAACGCAAGATCTTGCGTTCCTACTTCACAAAACGATAAAGAAAGTTACTGAGGATATTGATAATTTAAAATTCAACACAGCAATATCTCAAATGATGATCTTGGCAAATGAAATGGAAAAAGAAAAAGAAATTTCACTTTCTGATTTTAAATTATTTATAACTTTACTATCACCTTTCGTTCCGCATATTGCAGAAGAGCTTTGGGAAGAATTTGAAGGAAAAGAAAGTATTCATCTGCAAAAATGGCCCAAATATGATCCAGAACTGATCAAAGAAAAAGAAATTCAACTTGTTATTCAAGTTAATGGCAAGCTCCGTGACCAAGTTAAAGTTCCAGTTGATATTTCAGAAGAAGAAGTAAAAAAACTTGTCCTGAAAAGTGAAAAAGTTCAGAAATGGATCGAGAATAAAGAAATCAAGAAAGTTATATTTGTAAAAGGAAGACTAGCTAATATTGTTGTGTAAAGAATTTGAAACAAAAAGAAGACGATATTATATAATATCGTCTTCTTTTATTTTTGATAATTAGTATTGAAAGTTATATCTTTCCTAATTTCTTTGCCAATCTCTCTGTCTTGTTAAGCAATTCTTCAATCTCATCGATTCCCTTGTTCCAAATTTTTTTATTCTCAATATTTATTCCCATATTCTTGAATATATCACTAGGAGAAAGCTCAGAACCAGTAGACAAAAATTCTTTTATTTGTTTAATGAAATTTGGATCTTTTTTAAGATAACTTTTCAATGTTTCTGCTATCAAAATACCTGAACTATATTGATAGTTATAAAAAAATCTTCTTAAATGAGAAACATGCATCCACCAATTTTCTGAACCAGTCGTTTGACTAACTGAATCTCCCATATATTTTATTGCATATTTTTTATGTAATTGTCCTATTTCTTCTTTTGACAAGTACCCTTTTTCTCTAAAGTTATAATGCATTTCAGATTCAAATCTATTTTCAGCTGCGGTCATAAACACATGAATGATTTGATCATTTAATTTCATCATCATAGCAGCTAAACGCAATTTCTCGTTTTTCTCGTTTAATATTTCTTCAAAAAGAATAGCTTCCATTAACTTGCTTGATACTTCTCCCGTAAAAGAAGGTCCATCAAGATTCAAAGCATTGTTTTCTTTTTTTGTTAATTCATTATTTATTCCATGCCCCACTTCATGCGCTAAAGCAAATATATCGCTTAACTTCCCAGTATGGTTAAGCAGTATATAGGTAGGCTGAGACATTAGATGCTGAAAACAAAAGCATCCTCCACTTTTTCCTTTTTTCGGGTAAACATCTATTTGAGCGTTTTTAACAAATTTTTGAAAAATATCAGCAAATTCTTTGTCAGTTTTAGAAAAAACATTAGATACCATATCAACCGCTTCTTGATATGAGTACTTTTTTATTGAGTCTCCATATTCAACATTTCGTTCATGATATTGAAGCTTTTTAACCTTGAATAATTTAGCTTTTAAGCGATAATATCTCTTTGAGATATCAAATCTTTTGACGGAAGCTGTAACAAGATTATCCGCTATCTTGCTGTTTATATCATCATTAAGATGTGCAGAAGAATCTGGTCTTGCGAAACCTCTTAATTCATCATTTATTTTTTTATCAGCCATTATAGCATTCATTTCAGCTTCAGCAATATCGCCATTTTTATAGAATATATCATTTAATGCTTTTGCAGCTTCATTACGCAATCTTTTATTTTTATTAGTTGTTAAACTTAATATCTCCGAAAAATTCTTGTTTTTTCTTTTGCCGTTCTCATCAAGTATTTCTCTGGTTTCTTTTGACAGAATTCCTTCAGTCATATTTACCCAATTTTCATAAGCGGGTACTGATTTTAAATTTAAGATCTTTTCTTCTTTTTCGCTTAACAAATATTTAGATTCATTAAATATTATTTCAAGAAAATGCTTATAACTTTCTAATCCTTTATATTCTAAAAATTTACTTTGTTCTTTTTGTGATATTCTTGCAATTCTTAACATAAAAAACTGTATATCGTTTGAAATTTCATTGCTTAGATTTTGCACAACACCAAGACCAGCTTTTAATTTCGGATTATTTTGTTCCTGATAATAACGCAGGTAAAAGTAAGCTTCTTCGTCGCCCATCGCACCGTATTGAGATATCCATTTTTCATATTCATCTAAAGCTTGCTTTAGGACTTTAGGACTTTTTAGATAATCATTCCTGCTACTCCATTTATTTATAAATTTGTAGCTTTCCTTCTTAACAATTTTTCTGTGCTTTTTGATCTGAGGATCATTATCACTTTTGAATAACGGTTTTAAATTCCAAGTTGTCTGTTTAACTTTTAATTTTTTCATTTTATAATTAGTCTATTAATAAAATACGAAAACATAACTAGATATTCTACCCAGCTTTAGCTGAGGGTTTATGAGGTTTTAACCTCATAAATTATCTTTGATCTGCGAGGTTAAAACCTCATAAACCGTGCGCTAAAGCGCCGTAGAAAATAACTATTTAAATCTCTTAACCCTGATCAATCCCGAACAAGGAATAATTTCAATTCCATTTTTTTCTATTTCATCTAAAAATAAATTTGTTCCTAGCGAGTCTGAAGCATAATGACCAGCTATAACAATATTCATATGATATTTTTCTGCTTCTTTTCTGCTATTTTTTCTTATATGCATTGAAACTGAAGTCCCAATCCCTGCTTGTGATAATTTCTCATATATCTTGTCAGATGGACTTGTTCCACCAGTAAATTCTACTATTATTTTTCCAACTCTGTTACTTTTATCTCCTGTGAATAAAGATGGGCCGTATCCTTGTTTCGCTGCGATTTGATATTCAGGTATTTTCATTAAGATATCAAGAATATCTTCAATATATTCTGGGTTTTTGCTTTTTAATAATCTATCTATATAACTGTGAGCTAAGTTATCCATACAACTATGAGGAGCAATAAGTGATAGGTCTAATAATTTTGCCGCATCAATTGTTCTTGCGTGATTTAAAGGTTTTGTTGATCTTTCTACTTCTTTCGACCATTCTTTTGTGATCCATTCTGCAATGTTTACAGGAACCCCATATTTACTATAAAAATCTATTTGCATATCCATTGCTTCAGGAACATAAGGCCATTCTGGATGATGGGATATCACGAGATCAATATTTCCAAGTCTGTCAGCTAAAAGAATTTCTGGCGTATCAATATCAATTCCTACTAAAGCTTTCTTAATCTTTTTATCAGGAGCACCAACGAAAGTCATCGCATCAGGATAGGGATTATTCAGTTTTTCTTTATCATAATATCTTTTTTCTTCCTTGCTCATTTTTTCATACTGAACTTTCTTTCTTTTCATAATCTCAATAACCTTTTTTTCTCCTCTTGGGTCTGCTTTTATTCCCATTCTGATTGCCAGATCATATATCTGTTTTATAGTCATTGAGTTTGTTTTACTTGTCATATTTAAAGTTATTAAAAATTATATTATCGGTTTTAATTTATCTTTATACTTTTCAAATAATATTTTCAGATCATTCGTGAAATCATTAGGATTAATTCTAATCGCATCTTCTAGCTCTTTTATAGTATAAAGTTGAATTCCCGAGCTTTCTCCATCTATAAATTGTATTGAACTATTGCAATATCCAATATAGACTGTTTGTATGTATGGTTGAATAAACTTTTTTCCACTTTTACTGATTCTTACTGATTCAAAATTTGAATTATAATCAATTTTTTTACAAATACCAACTATTTTCAAATCAGTTTTTTTGAGCGCTTTTGAAAAATCATCATTACCTAAAATTGAAACTGGATAGCCAAGTTCTTCTGCGCACTCTTTGATCAGAGCTACTTCATAAGAACATTCTTTTTCAACATGACCGCCTATTGTCTTGTCAAATAGTCCAGAGTTTTCTTGTTTGGATAAACTTCTTTTTTGTAGCACAATTTTTCCCTGAGAATTCATTAATAAAAGCAAGACTCTTTTAACTTGCTTCGTTATTTTTCCAGTTTTCTTAAATTCTTCTTTAATTTCTTTATAAAATTCATCTCTTTCTTTTACTTCAATCAAATTTTCATCTAAATCATATATCTCTAATTTCTCTGACATATATTTTTATTAAAATTTATTTTATTTAACATATATTTATCATTCTGAATTTATTTCAGAATCTTTTATATCTTAAATTTAATTGATACTATTTGATGTTACTTCTTATCCTACAATACAAATATAATTATGTTTTTATTTAAGATAGTGGTCATGTTTTTATTCTAGTCAAAATGTTTAAAGATTTATAGGTTCGTCTACCGTCATAGAGAGAAGATTCTGAATCAAGTTCAGAATGACAAATATTTATTTAATCTCCAAAAACTTTGGGAATTTGGTCAAATTTTTGCATCCAGTTTTTGTTACCACGACTAGATCTTCAATTCTTACTCCGCCTATCTCTGGATAGTATAATCCTGGCTCAACAGTCACAACATTATTAGTTTTCAAAGCTTTTTTGTAATTTAAATTTATCCTTGGCAGTTCATGGATATCAAGTCCAACTCCATGTCCTGTGCTGTGAAAAAATCCCTAGATCTTCCCATTTTTTTCTTCTGTTTTAAATCCTCTGTTTTTGAAATGACTTTGAACTTTTCTATGGATCAAGTCTGCTCGTGCTCCATCTTTAATTTCTCCTAAAGCCAGTTTTTGCGCTCCTAGGACTGCTTCGTACATCTTTTTTAGCTCCGTAGAAGCTTTTCCCTTAACAATTGTTCTTGTCATATCTGCATAATATCCATCTGTTCTTGATTTTGGAGTTGTATCTATAATAATAGACTCATTTGCAAATATAGGTCCCATTTCCTCTTTATGTGGATTAGCACTGTCTTTTTCACAAGAGACTATAAGGATTAGATCAGAGAAATAATTTCTTTTTGCAAATTCAATATGTATAATTTCTTTAATAAATTCAGAAGTTAATATCTTGTTTTGATAGCTTAGTTTTTGATCTTTTCTTAATTTCGTCTTCATTTTTAAATTCCCTTTTTTTAAATAAAGGATCAATTGTTTCAATTTCTATCTTATTATCCAATAGAACTTTGGCATATTTCATTTTAAAGTTTCCAGGAATTTGTACTTTTTTAATCTCATTATCTTTTAAAATATTTATCAATATATCGCCAAATGAATCTCTGTCAACACTAGAACCATATTTTGAATAGTTTATGACTTTATCAACCTCTGCTTCTTTTTCTGCTCTGTTAAATTCCAAATCATCAATATAGATCATCTTTTTGTTACCACTTTCCAAGTAAACAAAATCATCCGGAACTAACATTCCAGTCGCATAAAACATATTTGAATCCTTTTCACTTTCAGCGATGATTAGTTTTGAAGTCATAGGTTAGCTTTTTAGAGTTTTATGATTATTTTTGTTCTCTTGAAGCAAAAAAACTTGTCATTCTGAACTTGATTCAGAATCTTTGTTACTTTTCTCTTAATTTATATTTAAATCAGCAAACCCAGGATTTTCAGTCGTGATTAAATCTATCTTCCATTCCCGTTGCCAATTTTTCAATTGCTTTTCTCTTGCAATAGCAGAATTAACGTCGTTCGTCGTTTCATAATAAACTAATTTATTAACCTTATATTTTTTAGAAAAACCTTCTACTAGACTATTTTTATGTTCATAAATTCTTCTTTGCAAATTATTAGTTACTCCGATATATAGAACTTTATCAGAGACATTTGTCATAATATAAACATAATATGTTTTGTCTGTCTTCATAATATTTAATATTATATTATGATTATTGTGTTTTCAATTTAATTGAAAAGTTTTGTGATTTATAGATCAAATTAGCGTAATATGTTGAAGATTCTGAATCAAGTTCAGAAGGACAATCTTACGTAGATGTCATCCTGAACTTGATTCAGGATCTTCTGCTTGATAGGTATCGCATATTTTATTTCACAAAGTCAACTGTATGGGTCAAAATTTTCGTGTTTTGCCAAAATTACTCCCCCATTGTCTTCTTTGCCTCTCAAATTAAAACTGTTTTTACATTCTGGACACTCAGAATAGCATCCTTGATCCAAAAGTAATCTTATTAATTCTCTATTTTTATCAAAACATCTCGTGCAAAAAGGTCCATCATCATCACTTTTTTTCCAAAAAGCATTATCTTTAAACTCCAAGTCATTTATCAAGACCTTTTTTTCTAATAATTTTTCGTTTTCAATTTCAAGTTTTTTAACTTCCTTTTTCAACTCGTCAATTTTTTCTCTATTCTTGAAAGAATCATCAATCAAATCTAATATTTTTTGATATTCATCAATCTTTCCTGCTTCTTTAAAAACACTATATAGATCTTTTATATTTATCATGTCAGTATAATTATAAATTATAATTTCTTATCCGCTATATGTAAGTTCAATAAAATAAATCACAAATAAAACCCGCTATCCCGTAGATTCTGAAATAAATTCAGAATGACAATTTCTAAAAAACTTCCTTCAACCACTTATCTAACTCACTGATTTTAACCCTCTTTTGTTCCATCGTATCACGATCCCTTACTGTTACTGCGTCATCGTCTAAGCTTTCAAAATCAACTGTTACACAATATGGTGTACCAATCTCGTCTTGACGGCGATAGCGTTTACCGATGCTTTGAGATTCATCGTATTGGGAAGTAAATTCTGTTTTTACTAAATCAAAAACTTCTCTTGCTTTTTTGCTTAGATTTTCTTTTTTGCTTAAAGGCAGAATTGCCACCTTTACTGGCGCAATATTTTTATTAAATTTCATTACCACTCTTGTTTCCGTTTTGCCATTTGCTGTTGATACTTCTTCTTCTGTGTAAGCATCAATCATCACTGCCAAGACGCTTCTATCAACACCAAATGTTGGTTCAATAATATGGGGAATATATTTCTGATTATCTTCCGTGTCAAAATATTCCATATTTTGTTTGCTGTGTTTTTGATGCTGAGTTAGATCAAAATTACCACGATACGCTAAGCCATACAACTCTTTCGTACCAAATGGAAAGTCGTATTCTATATCAATTGTTTTTTTACTGTAATGCGATAGCTCCTCTTTATCATGTTCACGAATACTATAATTTTCTTTTTTAACACCAATATATTCTAACCATTTGATCATTTCGCCTTGCCAATAATCAAATTGCTTTTGCCAATCTTCTTCTTTAATAAAATATTCAAGTTCCATCTGCTCAAATTCAACTGTTCTGAAAATAAAATTTCCAGGAGTAATTTCATTCCTAAATGATTTTCCAATTTGAGCAACACCAAAAGGAATTTTTTTATGCGTAGAATTCAAAACATTTTTAAAATTCACAAACATTGCCTGTGCTGTTTCGGGACGAAGATAAATTATATTATTACCTTCTTCTGTCACTCCTTGATAAGTCTTAAACATTAAATTAAATTGTCGCGCTTCCGTGAAATCACTTTTTCCGCAAGAAGGACATTTCAAGTTGTTCGTTTTAATTATTTCAGTCACTTCTTTTAATGACTTTCCTTCAACTTTAACATCCAAATTATCTTCTATTAAATGATCTGCTCTTAATCTTGCTCGACACTTTTTACAATCTACTAAAGCGTCATTAAATCCTGCGGTATGTCCTGACGCTTCCCAAACTTTTGAATTCATTAAAATTGCCGCATCCAAACCAACGACATCATCCCTGTCTTTAACAAAAAATTTCCACCAAGCTTGCTTAATATTATTTTTCAGCTCAACTCCAACAGGTCCGTAATCCCAAGTATTCGCTAAACCACCATAAATTTCACTTCCAGGAAAAACAAATCCTCGTCTTTTAGCAAGAGACACAATTTCATCCATTGAATTTTCGTTTTTCTTTGCCATAAATATAAATATTATTGTTAATAATGCCTTTATTTTAGCATAGGTATGAGTTAATGCAAATGGAAAAGCTTATTATTCATCTTTAACCAATTTATAACTCCGACCTTTTAAACATACGCTTTGAATTATTCCAATTCCAATTAAAAATGTAAATAAAGAACTTCCACCATAGCTAATAAATGGTAGTGGAATGCCAGTTACAGGCATAATCCCCATATTCATTCCAATGTTAATTAATATATGAAAAGCAAATAGTATAGCAATGCCAAGAATAAGTAATTTTCCAAAATTATCCTGAACCTCGTCAACGATTTTAAAGATCCTATAAAATAAAATTGCAAATATGAGTATTACGATTAACACTCCAATAAATCCTAACTCTTCAGCTATTACAGCGAATATAAAATCTGTATGTTTTTCAGGCAAGAAATTTAGCTGACTCTGTGAACCGTGTCCGAGACCTTTCCCCCAGATCTGACCAGAGCCGATTGCGATAATTGACTGATTGACGTTATAACCAGCACCTTGTAGATCTACTTGTGGATTAACGAATGTAATGATTCTGTTTTTTTGATAATCTTCAAGAAAAAATGACCAGCTAAACGCAGAAATAATAATTGTTGATAATACGATTAAATAAATACTATATTTATTTAATCCAGATATGATCAACATTGAAAACCAAATAACCAATATTACCATCGCACTCCCAAGATCAGGTTGTAATATGATCAATAGAACAGGTAGTGCGATATAAATACCAGAAACAAACATTTTCTTTATATCATTTCTTTGGTTTTTTTCTATTGATAAATATTTTGCCATAACTATAATAATGACAATTTTAACAAATTCTGAAGGTTGTATATTGAATATTCCAAAGTTAAACCAACTAGAGGTTCCTCTAACAAGTGAACCATAGAAAAGAACTGCAAGCAAAATAAAACAGGCAAGAAGATAGAATATGCCAGTATAGTTCTTTAAAGCCCTGTAGTCAGTGCTACTTATAAAAATCATTACAATAATTCCAAATACAGCAAAATAGAGTTGTTTGTTAAAGTTTACAAAATCTACTCCGATTGAGCTATATGAAGTACTTAATATAACGATCAACCCAATTAATAATAATGATATTGTTGAGAATAGTAATGTTTTATCAAGTTTATTGACAAAGTTAAGATTCATTTTTCAAAGAATATATATTAAAAATTATCTTGGTACTAAATATCTTTCTCCTGTGCCATATGCTTTCATAAAATTAAATTCACTAAAAATGTTTGTTTGAGCTTGATAATCAATACGTGCAATTTCATCTGTGAATTCCTGAAGCCAGAATATTCTAAATTCCCAGCCATCACCTGCTCCCATTGTAGCCTGCTCAGTTCTTCCAATTGCGATAACATCATCTTCATTGTTATAAATTATAACTGCAATGTCTACTTTGTAAAAGTTATATCTTGAAGTATTTTTTGTTTCGCCATATACAAAATAATATTCTGGTCCGTTTTCAACGATCTTGCCATAGGCATTATTGATTTGTATGATCTCTACGTTATAATCTGGCAACTCTCTTCTATCCTTTATTTCGTTCCAATTATAATCGTACAGCTGTATATCAATTCTTTTTATATTTCCTTCGTATTTATAATTATCGTATATTATATATTTTCCAGTTTCATTTTTGATAAAACCAACTGGCATAATATATGTTTCTCTGTCTTCGGTTTTTATAAGCTCGTTTTTGTCGTTATATATTTTAAATCTATATCCCAAAGAAGAAAGTCCCCAAGATATATTATCATTTGAAATTCTAGCAACTAGATCGTAATTATTTTCTCCATCTTTAACATATTTTACCCATTCCACATTAATATCGCTAGCTTCTGGAGGCATTAACGGAGGCGGACATTTCTTATCACAAATACCACCACAATCAAGTTTTTCTTCTCCAAGATCTAACTGCCCATTAAAACATATTTCTAAAACTGGTGGAAATAATATTCTATTAAGAAATAATAAACTCGAAATGAAAATAGTTAATATAATTAATTTTTTTATTAATCTTTGTCCTTTTGACATTATATGAATTTAATTTATTTAATTTATACTCCTTCGCTCTTAAAATTACAATCTTGTTATTTTAAGATAATATTTATCTTTATCTAAAACTAGTTGATTCTTAATATAGAGCTACGGCGTATTATACAAAATTATTTTAGTAAAGGAGTATATTTAATTATAGTATTAATTGTTT
>JAGLIM010000008.1 GCA_023142995.1 Minisyncoccota bacterium
TTTTTGTTCTTATATTAGCGTTATATTTAATACTGATTAGTTTTAAGGTTAAAACATCTATTAAAGAAAGAAGAATTAATAGGCTTGAATTGCTGATAAAATCAATTTCAATAGTTTGTCTTGTTGGAATGATCGCTGATTTTATTGCTGGATATTACGCAAGAGGATTTTTGCTAATTCTTTTAGCGTTAATTTATCTGAATTATAATATAAAGAAAAAAAATAAAATTCAATTTTTATTTATTTCGTTGATAATCGTTATAATAATTATAGTTGGTTTTATCTTAACTGGAGGAAAATAGAATGGAAAATAATATTTTTAATAAAATAATATTCCTATTTATATTTTTAGCGATCATATTTGGAAGCTGGCTTTTTTATAATTATAATGATTTAAAAATAAATCATACAGTGTTTGAATCGCCAATATTGCCAGAAACTTTTCCAAAAAACAACACATCTTCCGAAATTTCTTATGAAGATCTAAAACAGAAATATATTCCTCAGAAAACTCCGGAAAAAGCGTATAAGCTGGAATTGGAGCTTTTATCAAAAGGAATGTATTGTTATGATCTTCCTTTGTTTGATTCGGAATGGAGAAAAAAGGGCAAAGAGATTCTTTATTCTTCGCAGTATAAAAATACCGCAAAAAAATTTGATATTTCTTATAAAGTTTATATAGAAAAGAAATACGCGATTATTTATTATCCCCAAGATAAAAGTGCTGGTCCGGATTTTTTATATAAAGAATCTTCTGGCTGGATTTTGGATAGAACGGCTGTCTGGAATCAGATACACAATAATTATTCCAATACAGGCTGGTTTGCTTATGAAGGAAATTATCCTTATTTATATATGTTAAAAAAGATTTATCCTCTTGAAAGAATTATGCTTGATAATGGAATTTGGGCTTACAGAATAAAATAGTTATAAATAATTTATTTTTTAAAATAATATCTATGTCAAATAAAGCACAAAACAAACCATCTAAAAAAGAGCGTTTATCTTTAATGACAGTTAAAACGCTCCTAGCAATTTTGTTATTTACTGGGATGGCAGTTATTATTATCGGTGGTGGGTATATTATTGTAAAATATACATTAATTTCACCAGACAAAACAGATTTGCCAATTATAAATCCTATTGTTGAGGCTCAGTGTGAAGTTAATTCTGATTGTTATTTGGTTTATGTCAGTGATAAAGATTATGTATGTCAGCCATGTGATAGATCGTCTGAAAAATATCAATGTCTTACTGTAGGCGAAATGAAAAAGTTAAAGAACAAAGGAAATAAAATAGATGAGTCTGTTTTGTGTTCTTCCTGTTCTTCTGAATTTGATAAATATACTTGCAAATGCGCAAATGGGAAATGTGAGAAGGTTAAAATAGAGGAAGTTGAGGA
>JAGLIM010000080.1 GCA_023142995.1 Minisyncoccota bacterium
GAATCAACGATTAAGATTGATAAGATTCAAGCTGAAAAACAAATTGGAAATTTTATAAAAATTCTACAAAAAAATAACGATCTTTCTTTAATAGATAAGATCATCCAGCAATATTATAAATATCATAGAAGCCAAAGAAATATATCAAAAATAGAAGTTTCTAGCGCAAAAAAATTGAATCCAGAAATTTTAAACAAACTTGTCCAGAAATTTAACAATCAAATTGAGATCGAAGAAACAGTTGACGAATCATTGATTGGCGGAATCGTCTTGAAAATAGATGATAATATTCTATTAGACGGAAGCGTTAAAAAGAAATTAGAGAATTTAAAAAAGAATCTAATACGGAATTCTAATTAGTAAATTTAAATTTAACAATTTAACAATTTAATTATGAACAGTCATATTATAGAAAATTTAAAACAACAAATATCTCAAAGCAAACTTGAGACTCAAGTTGAAAAAATCGGTAAAGTTGTCAAAGTTGCTGATGGTGTGGCAACTCTTAATGGACTAACAGACACAATGAGTGGAGAACTTCTTGAATTTCCAAATGAGATCTTCGGTGTTGCTCTAAACCTTGAAGAAGATAGCGTTGGAACTATGATCTTGGGAGATTATTTGAAGATTAAAGAAGGTGATACAGTAAAAAGTACTGGCAGAATTATGGAAGTTCCAGTTGGAGAAAGTCTTGTTGGAAGAGTTGTGAATGCACTTGGTGTACCAATTGACGGAAAAGGAGAGATCAAAGCTGACAAATTCTATTCTGTTGAAAAAACTGCTCCTGGAGTTATTACCAGAAAATCAGTTGATACTCCCCTCGCAACAGGAATCAAAGCGATTGACTCAATGATCCCAATCGGAAGAGGTCAAAGAGAACTTATTATCGGAGACAGACAAACTGGAAAAACTGCAATTGCGATTGACACTATCATTAATCAAAAAGGCAAAGGTGTAACTTGTATATATGTAGCAATCGGGCAAAAAGAATCTAAAGTCGCAAAAATTGTTGCAAAATTAAAAGAAAACGGAGCAATGGAACACACGATCATCGTTTTAGCTGGCGCCTCAGATTCTGCTTCAATGTCATACATAGCTCCATATACTGGATGCGCAATTGGAGAATATTTTATGGATCAAAATAAAGATGCCTTGATCGTATTTGATGATCTGAGCAAGCATGCTTGGGCATATAGGCAAGTTTCCCTGATTCTAAGACGACCGCCAGGAAGAGAAGCTTATCCTGGAGATATTTTCTATTTACATTCTAGATTACTTGAAAGATCTGCTAAGCGTGATGAAAAGTATGGAGGAGGATCATTGACTGCACTTCCAATAATTGAAACTCAATCTGGAGATGTTAGCGCTTATATTCCTACAAATGTAATTTCAATCACAGATGGACAAATCTTCCTTGAAACAGATCTATTTTATCAGGGAATCAGACCAGCGATCAATCCTGGAATTTCAGTTTCTCGTGTTGGATCCTCAGCCCAAACAAAAGCAATGAAAAAAGTCGCTGGAAAACTCAGACTAGAGCTTGCTCAGTTTCGAGAACTTGCAGCATTTGCTCAGTTTTCAAGCGATCTTGATAAGGAAACAAAAGACCGAATTGAAAGAGGAAAAAGATTAACAGAAGTTCTTAAGCAAGATCAATATGATCCAATGGAAACAGAAGAACAAGTTGCTATAATCTTTGCAACTATTAACGGATTCCTAGACGATGTTGAAGTTGAAAAAGTAAAAGATTTCGAAAGAGATCTCCTTGATCATCTTAAAGATAAGAACAATCACATACTTGAAGGTATCTCAGAAGAAGGAAAAATATCTGAAGAAAATGAAAAAGATCTGAACAGAGCTATTGAAGAATTTAAGAAAAGTTTGTAAATTAAATTGCCAAATTGTTAAATTGTTAAATTGTTAATAATAAATCTTCTACCCGGATTTATCTGAGGGTTAGCGAGGTTTTAACTTCACGAGATTAATTAAGTCTTGCGAGGTTAAAACCTCGCAAACCGTGTGCTAAAGCACCGTAGAATATTTCAAAAACAAAAAAACAGCTTTTAAAAAACTGTTCTTTAAAACTTTGAAATTATAATTCTTTTTTCATCTCACAATTTATTATGAAGTGGAAAAAGAAAGAGAGATTATAGTTTATCTATTATAAACTACAAATTTGTCCCAAAAATATGGGAAAGTAACTCTCAAAGTTGCAATATCTGAAGATACTGTTTCTAGATTGTCGTTTAGAAACATTATTTTCCGATGATTATTGTTGACAATAACTATTTTTTCTTCACCATTATTATCAAAGAAAGTTGCCTTGCCGTCAACGACTCTTCCTTCACAGAAAAAGTCCCATGCATGATCATTATCCCAACTTTCTTTCCAATTCCAATCATCTTCATCGTCCATCTTTACCTCTTCTGCAGGAAAGACAACAAACAAGACAGTTCCCAGAACAATCAAAAAACCTATATAATCCAATGTATGCATAATTATCACCTATTGTATCTGCTACCACCACAACATCTAAGAGTTTTAGACATTATTCAGAGCATTAAAATAATCACAAATTTATTACAATTATCTTAATGTCCTGAATGATTACCTCTCTTTTTCAAAAAGCTTGGCGCTAATCCTATTATTTTGGAGTTCAGGTTTCAACCTGTAATACTTACAAATTAAAATCTGAACTCCTCAAGAATTATACACACTACTATGCTATGTTTAGCATAACAACAAACTATACCACAGATTCACAAATCTGTCAAGAGCACCATATAAAAATTTCTACCCGGCTTTAGCCGAGGGTTAGCGAGGTTTTAACCTCACGAAACTTAACTCACAAAATTACCTATTTTCTCGGGAGGTTAAAACCTCTGTAACCGTGCGCTAAAGCGCCGTAGAAAATTTGTATTAAAATACTAAAATGCAATCAACACAACAAATTAGAAGGCAAATACAATCAACAAAAAATACTTCGCAAATCACAAAAGCGATGGAAATGGTTGCTGCTTCAAAAATGAAAAAGAGCCAGCAAGCTGCTCTTTTAGCTCGTCCTTATGCTAAAGCTGCTTTACATATTTTGGAAAATGTCAGTGAATCAATTGAGCCACAAAAACATATCTTATTAGAAAGAAGAGAAGTAAAAAATATCTGTCTTTTTGTAGTTACTTCTGATAAAGGATTATGTGGCGGATTAAATAGTAGTGTTATTAAAAAGACAGCAAAAATAATCAAAAAAAATGAAAATGAAGGCAAAAAAGTAAGTGTGGTCACAATCGGGAAAAAAGCAGAAAGCTATTTCCGAAAAACAAAAAGTGAAGTTATCGCAGTTTTCAACGGAATCGGTGATTCAGTAGAACTTAAAGAAACTTTGCCTATTTCAAAGTTATTAATAGATGATTTTAGAGATAAGAAGTTTGATAAAGTAATGGCAGTTTACACTAATTTTGTTTCTACTCTAAAACAAGAAACAAGGACTAAGACCATTTTGCCAATAAGCAGAAGAAGCCTAGAAGAAACAATAGAAGAAATAGAAGACCTTGCCCCGAAAAACAATAAAAACGGAAATGGCAATAATAATATTGAATATAAGTTTGAACCATCTTCAAATGAGGTTCTATGCAAACTGCTTCCAAATTTAATCGAGATCCAGTCCTTTCATATTATTTTAGAGTCTAACGCTTCTGAACATAGTTCCCGAATGGTCGCAATGAAAACTGCCACGGATAGTGCCAAAGATATGCTAGAAGATCTGAATTTACTGTACAACTATATCAGACAACAAAAAATTACGCAGGAAATCAGTGAGATCTCAGCAGGAGTTGCTGCTCAGGAGAATTAATCTTTTACAAAACAAAAGTTTAGGTTTGTCATTCCCGCGTAGGCGGGAATCCAGATGAAATATCTTTAAATTATAAATATAATTATTACAATAGAAACATCAAAAAATATTATTGCAACTTAGTTTGCAAAACTTTTATCCTAAAATTAACACTTTAAAGATATTTCACCTGGATTCCCAATCAAGTTGGGAATGACATTTAAAAAGTTCTTTGAAAATTTGAAAATTGAGTTTTGGAAAAGTATAACGAATACTTTTAAAAAGGACTGATTAAAAATGAAATATGGCATAATGATAATAACAGCACTAACACCGCTAGAGAATGTTAGTATCAAAAGAATAGAAATGGAAAGAGCAGATATAGAGTCTTTAGAAATGAAATATGGTCTTTATTCTTTCTATATTGACATAGGTACAAACATTGTCTATGGAATTGATGATGAAAAAAAGATAAAAAGAATAGGCAAACTTATCGTTTTAGAAAATGGTAAGTTGAAAATAGAAGAATGAGATATTCTATTTTCTTATTTTTCCAAACCCCAATTTTTAAATATTCTGGAATTCATACTTTAGTCTGTAAATCTTACACTCTAAAGAGTGAACTCCAAATATAAAAACAATTTAATAATATAATAATATAATATTATGAACACAGGAAAAATTGTACAAATCATCGGAGCAGTCGTTGATGTTGAATTTCAAGATCAACTTCCAGCTTTATATAATGCGATCAAAACAAAAACAGCAGATAAAAAAGAACTTATTCTTGAAACAGTTCAACATCTTGGCGCAAACCGAGTAAGAACAGTTTCTATGGGATCAACTAATGGACTTCAAAGAGGAGCAGAAGCGGAAGATACTGATGCGCCTATTTCTGTCCCAGTTGGAGAAGAAGTTTTGGGAAGAATGTATGATGTTCTCGGAAATCCAATTGATGAGATCAAAAATGCAAAAGAGATTAAACAGAGATCTCCGATTCATAGAGATGCTCCAAGTTTTACAAGCCAATCAACAAAAACAGAGATATTTGAAACAGGGATCAAAGTGATCGATCTTATTGCTCCTTTTTCAAAAGGTGGTAAAGTTGGGCTTTTTGGTGGTGCTGGAGTTGGAAAAACAGTTTTAATCCAAGAACTTATCAGAAACATTGCAACAGAACATGGAGGCTATTCAGTTTTTGCAGGAGTTGGAGAAAGAACCAGAGAAGGAAATGATCTATATCATGAAATGAAAGACAGTGGCGTGCTTAATAAGACTGCACTTGTGTTTGGACAAATGAATGAAGTTCCAGGAGCCAGACAAAGAGTTGCTCTTTCAGGACT
>JAGLIM010000081.1 GCA_023142995.1 Minisyncoccota bacterium
TATTTTCAATTTATTCAAAAGTTTAGTGATTTATAGGTTTGATTAGATGTAATGTTTAGAAGATTCTGAATCAAGTTCAGAATGACAATTTAGCAATTTCCCACCATCTTCATAAAAACATCTTCCAAATCCTTTGCCCCTACTTTCTGTTTCAATGCTTCCACTGCATCATTAGCGACCACTTTTCCTTTATGAATGATCACAACTCGTTTACACAACTTTTCTGCATCATTCATTTGATGAGTTGAAAAAATAACACACCCACCAGGTTTTTGAGATTGGCGCATAAATTCCAAAACAGTTTGAGAGGCCAGGACATCAAGTCCAGCAGTTGGTTCATCAAAAATAATAATCTTCGGACCATGGATCACACTACGCGCAATTGCCAATTTCTGCTTCATTCCTGTTGAATATTTCCCAGCTCTTCTATCTATAAAATCCTGCATTTCCAAAAGATCTGCTAGTTCATTTATTCTTTCTTCTAATGCTTTTTTAGATAATCCATAGAGTTCTCCAAAATACCGCAAGTTCTCTCGTCCTGAAAATCTTTCATAAATACCAATATCGGTTGTCAGCACGCCAATATTTTTTCTCACCTCTTCCGGATCTTTGATAATATCAAACCCCAAAACTTCCGCCGTCCCTTGAGTTGGTGCTAAAACTGTAGCAATGGTCCTAATGATCGTCGTTTTCCCAGCCCCATTCGGACCCAATAATCCAAAGATCTCTCCATCCTCAACATCAAAACTAACCCCATCAACAGCCTTGAAGTTTTTGAATTTTTTAGTTAGATTTTTAACAGAGAGGATTGGTGGCATAGAGATTTTATTTTAAATTTAAATCTTCCCAAGAAGGATTCATTGTTTTTATTAGATTTTCTTTCTTTTCTCTTCTCCATTTCTTTAACTGTTTCTCTCTTGATATTGCAACATTTATATCTGTAGTTTGTTCGTAATAGACAAGTTTATGACAAGAATATTTTTTTGAAAAACCATCAATTAAATTATTTTTATGCTCATAAATTCTGCGGATTAAATCATTTGTGACTCCTATATATAATGTTCCAGTTTTACTAGCTATAATATAGACATAATAGTCTTTTACTTTCCACATAATTTTAATTTTATTTGTCATCCCGAGCGACGATAGGAGCCGAGGGATCCCTCTCAATTTCACAAAATGTTTACTAAAGAAATACCAATTTTAGAGCGATTCCTCCATTTCGTTCGTTCGTACCTCACTCCACTCCAGTCGGAATGACAATAATTACATAAACCTTAAATTTAATATTATCACTTCTTTTTTACTTCTTTAATTCCTTTTTTTGTTAAAATTGTATATGTCTCCATTGTATTTTTAAAATTCTTTCGTGGTTTTTTCTTATATTCAAGAATAGGATAGACTAAACAATTATGAACTTCAACCATAAAATCATCTAAATAAGCACCGGATATCAAGTCAAACTTTTTTGTCATTTTTTTTGAACGCTCTTCTATATCCTTACAATCCCATTCTTCCCATTTATAATTCTCTCTTGATAAATTACTTAAATATTCATAATGCTTATTTAATTCATCAGTTAAATTTTCTAATAATTCTTCAAAATATATATTTTTCATTTCATCTAATTCCTTCATAGAACCAATCCACATATCAATATGATTCCAAAATTTAAGATAAGCATTCGTAAAAAGACTTTTTTCTTCTATTAAATTTTGCAAATAATCATTCCAAACATCATAAGAAGAATTAAATTCAGGATAATATTTAACATTTTTCATCTTTAAAAAAAGCAAGTTAACTGAAGTAAGCAACATACCTAAATCTATATTCTTTTCGTCAATATCTTTTCTAAGCTCATACAATTCTTCATAAATCTTCATTTGCGCTTTATTTTTCATTAACTTTTTATTTTGTTTTAATCCAAGAAGAAAAACAGCAAACCACCCAACAACAACTAGAAATAAAGTAATCATATTAAGAACAATAAAAACAATACTCTCATTTTCTGAAATCCAATTTAAAATATAAGGATAATCCATAGTTTAATTTATTATTTACGAGTAGGTACGAACCCTCGCTCACATCATCATTGTATATAAAAGATATCTTAATATCCTATTTCCTAACCTCGCCACCTAATTTCCCCAGCTCATCAATAACCTTCTCCTGCACAACTCCAACTTCCTCATCTTTTAATGTCCTGTCCTCTGCCTGATAGAAAATGCTAAAAGCGATACTTTTTTTGCCGTTTCCTAATTCTTTCCCACGATAAATATCAAACGGTTCAACACTTTTGACAAGTTTACCACCGGCATTAAAAACAACTTTTTTAACATCACTCCACTTTACATCTTCATCAAACACAACTGACAGATCAAGTTCAACTCCTGGAAATTTATTTATTCTTTGATATTTTTTGATATTGCCATAAAAATTAACTAATTCTTCAATATAAATTTCAAAATATAAAACTCTCGTTTCTATGTCGAAAGCATCAGAAACATTTGGATGAATTTCACCGATTTTGCCAATTGTTTTATTCTTACAGATAATTTCCGCTGATCTACCTTTGTGCCAAAATGAAACATCAATAATGTTCTGTTCAAAATTAGAATCAGATGTTTTTTCAAGTCGAACTCCGCTCCGCTCCGCTCGACACTCCAAACGCGTAATTTCTTGAAAATTTAGTTCTCCAATTCCTAATTTATTTAACAAAATTTCCACTCGTCCTTTTGATTTATAGAATAAGGTGTCTTTGATGTTTTTATCAGCCATAATCCCAGCAAATATTCTTTTCTCGTTTGGCAATGCCTGTGTTGGTTCCATAGTCCCTTTAGGGCTGTGGAACCCTTTTGCATTTTCACGATTATCATTTTTCAAATACACTCTACCAATTTCAAATAAAGCAAAATCATCTCTGTATTTTAAATTCTTCTCAACGTTTTCCAAAAGATGAGATAGAAGACTAATTCTCATAAATTTATGCTCTTCGCTTAATGGATTTTGAAGTTCAAGGTGGTCTTCTATTTTCAAACCAATCCCTTTAATGTCTTTTTCACTGACAAAAGAATAGTTATATGTTTCACAAAATCCAAGTCCTTCTGAAATTGTTCTCAAATCTTTTTCCAATAACAATATTTGATCAGAAGCGACCGATCTCATTTCAACTTCTGGCGCAACTTCCTTGATCTTTTCATAGCCATTGATCCTGCCGATCTCTTCAATGATGTCATTTGCTTTTTTGACATCTTTTCTGAAAGTTGGGACTAGAACTTCAATTTGCTCACCTTTTACAGAGACTTCAAAATCAAGCAAAGTCAAGATACTAAGAACTTTTTCTTTTTCAATCACAATTCCTAAGAGATTTTCAACTCTGTCAAAATTAAATTTGATAGTTTTCTTTTCTCTCGGACTTGGATAGAGATCAAACATATTTCCTTGTATTTTTCCTCCAGCTAGTTCTTCTGCCATTTCAACTGCTTTTGAAATCGCCATTGAAGTAAGTTCTGGATCAATTTCTCTTTCAAATCGATATGAAGATTCCGAAGCAAGTTTCAATCTTGCCGAAGTTTTTCGAACATTAGTTCCCTGAAAGTTTGCTGCTTCAAAGATTATATTTTTTGTATTTTCGTCTACTGCCGTCTCAAGTCCACCCATCACTCCAGCAATTGCAATAGGCTTATTCTCATCTGCAATGACTAGGTCATTTTCATCTAATTTATATTCTTTTTCATCTAACGCCAAGATCTTTTCTCCTTTTTTAGCATTTCTAATAATAATTTCTTTTTTATTTTTTGCTCCAAACTTATCCGCATCAAATGCATGCATCGGCTGACCGCAAAAAAGCATCACAAAATTCGTGATATCAACGATGTTATTTATTGACCTAACTCCACAACTTTCTAGCTTGCTTTTCAGCCACACAGGTGACTCCTTAATCTTAATATCTTTTACAACTGCTGCTGAATATCTTCTGCATAAATTTTTATCATCAATTTTAATGTTAAGAAAGTCTTCTTTCAACTCTTGCTTAATACTTAATACTGAATACTTAATACTATTTCCCGTTATCGCTGCTACTTCCCTTGCCACTCCCAAATGACACAAACAATCATGCGCTCTATTCGGAAGCATATCAATTTCAAAGATCACATCATCAAGATTTAACGCTTTTTGAGCTGACATTCCAACTTCTAAGTTGCTGTCTAAAACCATTATGGCATTATGATCATCTCCGAGACCAAGCTCATCTTCCGCACAAACCATTCCGCAAGATTCAACTCCCCTGACCTTTCTCTTTTCAATTTTCAATCCGCAAGGAATTTCCGCACCCAACTTAGCAACAAGAACCTTTTGTCCAGTTTTAATATTCGGCGCACCACAAACAATCTCCAGAACCTCACTGCCACCAATCTTCACTTTTACAATACTTAACTTATCCGCATCAGGATGTTTCTCTTTTTCAATCACTTCCCCAACTACAACTCCGTCCAGTCCCTCGCCTTGATAAATTATATTCTCCACCTCAAAACTACGCATCGTTAATTTCTCCGCCAGATCTTCTGGAGAAATATTTATATCAACGAATTCTTTTAGCCAGTTGTATGATATTTTCATTTTTGTTTGTTATTTAAATTTTTAAACGGTACTAAAGCACCGTAGAAAGAAATTTCTACCCGGCTTTAGCCGAGGGTCACAGAGGTTTTAACCTCAGTAAATTTTAGGTCTGATAATGCTTAGTTTCTTTAAGTTCTTAAAATCAACTTCTCCTTCAATACTCTCATCTACATTAATAACTTTTCGAACCAATTCCTGCGCGCATTCATCACTATATCTTTTTACTATAAATTTATAACTTGAGAAAGAATCGTTTTCTAATTCTTCAAAAGTACTTACTTCTTTATGTTTTAAAAGATTCCCAATAATATATCCAGTAGTTTTCCAATCCATTTCGTCTGAAGTAATAACTAAAACTTTTTTACTTTGCCACATTTCTCTATACTTCATCTTGTACTCTTTCTTATATTTAAAAGTCACTCCTCCATGCATCAACTGTTTCACTTTTGCTATATCTAATCCGCTCTTTAAATAAAATTTCAAATGATAATGATTTATGGCAATACTATATGCTATTATTTTAATATTCAATTTGTCCTTAAGTTTTTTAATCTGGTTTAAAACAATTTGTTTTTGTTCATTAGTTTTAAAATATGGATAATGTAAAAATGTTGACCCTGTTAGAAAATAGACTGAATTATTTGGCCAATGTAATTTAATTTTGTCTATATTTTGCATTTTGTTTTTTATAACACTGAGGTTAAAACCTCTGTAACCCTCGGCTAAAGCATGGTAGAAAATATTTAAACCTCACTTTGCAACCTTTAGCTAAAGCTGGGTAGAAAAGTTATTAACAATTCGATTAAAACACAACAGAAAATTGACCTATTTAAAACTGTTCTAAAAATCTTAGATCTCCGGAATGGAATAGTCTGATATCGTCAATTCCATATTTGATCATCGCCATTCTTTCAGTTCCGAAACCGAAAGCAAATCCTTCGTATTCATCTTCAAAAAGACCGACTGATACAAGAACATTTTGATTGACCATTCCTGCTCCTCCAAGTTCAATCCAGCCAGTTTTCTTACAGATCCGACAACCTTCTCCTTTGCAATATGGACAACTAGCGTCAAATTCAAATCCAGGTTCAACAAAAGGGAAATAGCTCGGTCTAAGACGAATTTTTGTATCTTCACCGAATAGCCCTTTCATAAATTCAGCTATAATTGATTTTGCGCCTGCAACTGTCACCTTCCCGCTTTTTGCGACTATTAACCCTTCTACTTGATGAAAGTTAGATTCATGAGTAGCGTCAGTATTTTCATTTCGATATACTTTGCCAGGAACTAGAATTCTAAATGGTGGCTTGTTATTTTCCATAAACCTTATCTGTACAGAAGAAGTATGAGTCCGTGGAACACAACCACTTTTAAGCCAGAAAGTATCCTGCATATCTCTTGCTGGATGGTCCTTTGGCATATTCAAAGCATCAAAGTTATGAAATTCATCTTCAACTTCTCGATCTTCCACGATCAAAAAACCCATTAGCTTGAATATCTCCTCAATTTCATATCTCACCTGAGTTAACGGATGCAAATGCCCTTTCTGATTCACACTACCCGGATAAGTTACATCTATTCTTTCTTTTTCTTCTATATTACTAAATTCTAATTTCCTAATTTCTAATTCCTGATCCCTAATTCCTGATTCTATTTCCTCTCTTAATTTATTCGCTGCCTCTCCGATCTCTTTTCTCTTGTCCTGTGATAGATCCTTTAGGGTACGCAAAATATTTACAAGCTCACTTTTACGCCCCAAATATTTCACTTTCAAACTTTCTATCTCGGCAATATCTTTTGCTTTACCTATTTCCTTTAGGGCCAGCTCCTTAACTTTATTGATTTTATTTTTCATTTTATTAAAATTATTTAATTCTATTTTGCTTTGGTTGAGTATTTATAACACTGAGGTTAAAACCTCTGTGACCCTCGGCTAAAGCCGGGTAGAAAATATTTAAATTTTATTCTGTGGCTCTTGGCTAAAGCCGGGTAGAAAAATTACTTTTGTTTAAACTTCGCATGGAATATCTACGAATTCAACATCAACTTTAAATTTCTTTTCGATCAATTTCCCCAAATTCTGAACTCCAAATTTTTCAGTGTTGTAATGTCCAGCATTTATAAAATTAATTTCAGATTCTTCTATTTTTCTGACAACCTCTTCTCTTACATCTCCAGCAATAAACACATCTGCACCTACTTCTTTTGCTTTTTCAAAACTAGGAGAAGATCCTCCTGAAATAATTGCCACTTTTTTTATTTTCTTTTTTCCAAATGGCAAAACAAAACTTTTCGTTTCTAACTTTCTATCAACTAAATTAGTAAATTCATCAAAACCCATTTCCTCTTCCAACTGCCCAATAAAACCCACATCAAATGGCTCACACTTTTTTATTCCAAATGATTTACAAAGACTTATATTATTTCCAATTTCAAAGTGAGCATCAAGCGGAAGATGATATCCTGCCAAGTTTATATCGTTCATTAAAACTTTTTTTATTCTTTCTTTCACAATACCTCTTAGCACTAACGGTGATGGAGTATCACCTATAAAAATTCCATGATGGACAATGATCATATCTGCTTTTTTACTAACAGCCTTATCTATCAGCTTTTGACTTAGACTCACACCAGTTATGACTTTTGAAACGTCATTTTTCCCTTCAATCTGAAGCCCATTATTACAATAATCTTCAAAACTATTAATATTCAAATAATCATTCAAATATTGGATTATTTTATCTCTTTTTACTAACATATTATTAATTTATATTTATACTCCTTCGCTTTTTAAATTTCACTTTTTATTATTTTAAGATAATACCTATCTTTATTTAAGATTAGTTGACTCTTGATATAGAGCTACGGCGTATTATACAAGATTATTTAGACAAATGGGTATAATTTGATGATTTTCTCATTGTTTTTTAACTCTTTCAAATTTTTTACTCCAACTAGCATCATTGCAGTTTTTAATTCTAAGATAAAGTTTTCAAGATATTCCTCAAGTGCTTGAGAACTTTTATTTGCTTCTTTCAAAAGCGGTCCTGCCATTCCGATCAGATCAGCACCAAGTGCAATAGCTTTGCACGCAGTAATTCCGTCATATATTCCTCCGCTTGCAATTATAGGTAATTTTACGGCTGATCTGCACTGGACTAAACTTTCTGCGCTCGGAATTCCCCACTGAGCAAATCTTTTTGCTAGTCTATGGTCTTTCTGCCTATATTTCTCTACTTTTGTCCAGCTTGTTCCTCCAGCTCCTGCAATATCTATTGCCACAACATTACATTTTTCAAGTTCTAGAGCAATTTCTCCTGATATTCCAAACCCCACTTCTTTTACCAAAACTGGCATATCTATAAACTTTATAAAATGCTCTAGATTTTCCCTTGAATTAGCAAAGTTTCTCTCGCCTTCTCCTTGAACTAACTCCTGAGCTAAATTCAAATGAATAAATATAGCCTTTGCCTTTATTTTAGTTAGTGCTATTCTTATTCTATCAAAATTATCTATATTATTCAAGTAATCTAAGCCAATATTACCAATATAAAATATATCAGGCGCAACATCACGCACTAGATATGAATGTGATAATTTTTCATCTTTTATCATCGCTTTTTGCGATCCACAACTCATCGCAATAGATAGTCTTTGAGCAACTTTGGCAAGATTTTTATTAATTTTCTCAGCCTCATTACAACCTCCTGTTATTGATGAAATTATCAAAGGAACTTGAAATTCAAAACCGAGAAAGTTTCCTGATATATCAATATCATTAAAATCAAAATCAGCTAAGGCATTATGCTTTAGCTCGTATCTTTCAAATCCATTTTTTTTATTGAATTGAACATCTTTGTCTAAACATATTTTAATATGATCAATCTTTCTTGCTTTAATGCTCATAAATAATTAATCTTTATTATTAAAATAGAATTCAAGTAAAGAAATTGCCAAAATAAATAATAGCGCACTCCACCAAAAAAGCATATTAGACTTATTCAAGATCAGCATACCAATAAATATCAATGCAAATAATATTCCCTGCCTGAATAATGTACCGATCATTTTAAATTCATGATTATTATGAAATAATTTCTTTCTAATATAGAATCCTACCAATGTGAAAAATCCTGTCAAAAAGAAAAATAACATCAAAATAAATAAAACCTTCCCCATTATACCTGATGTATCAGGATCTATATAAAGAAGAACAAGAACCCAGGAAATAAAGCACACAACAGTGCTAATAATCATTCCCAAAAGATACATTTTTAGTGTCATAAAATTGTTATTATAACAAATAATCTCACGTCTTAATAATAGCTTATTTTAAACAAAAACACAACAGAAACGCATTTAAAAAATCTATAGATCATTTAATAGATTTAAAATAATAGAAAAATTATCTAATTCGCAGTTCAAAATTCAAAATTCAAAATTCAAAATTCTATACACCCCTCTTGCCATATTTCAATTTCTATTTTATACTAATACAGTAAAAGAATAACTTATAGAATACAACTAATAACAATCTTCAAATGTTATGGGTTATTTGTTGTTAGTTATAAATTAGTATAGCGAGATAAAAATAGAACATTAAAAATATAGCGGGGTAGAGCAGCGGCAGCTCGCGAGGCCCATAACCTCGAGGACGCAGGTTCGAATCCTGCCCCCGCAACAACCAAAATCATTTTAGCATATTAACAAGATCTTTTTATAAATTTACTTTTAAATATCTAGCTAACTTGTATAAAACATTAATATCAACAATTTTAAAAAACAAATGAAATATCTTGTTAAAATGTTAATATGCTAAAATGTTAAAATGACTCTGGCAGGGTAGCTCAGTTGGTTAGAGCGCGGGACTCATAAGCCCGAGGTCGCGGGTTCGACCCCCGCCCCTGCTACAATATTAGTCAAAAGTCTATAAAGTTTACACTGTTAAATCTTCACCAAAGTGAAGTGCGAAGCAATTTAATAGGGTGAATAAAGTTAAAAGTTATGGAAAATAAAAAAATAAATTATAATAAAATAGCAGATTTTCTTTTTGAAATTGGAACACTGCGAAATATGAAAAGAATGCATTGTCAAACGCTTCCAGAAACAAATGACACAATTGCTTCGCATTCATTTGAAGTTGCAATTATCGGAATGATCTTAGCCAAAATGGAAAATGCAGATGAGAATAAAGTTTTAAAAATGTGTTTGTTCCATGAAACTGTCAAAGCAAGAACAGGAGATGCAAACTTCATTCACTTGCATTACGTGAAAGCAGATAAAGAAAAGGCTACTCGAGACCAACATTCAGAAATTCCTCTAGAAGAAGAAATGATTGAAATTCTTGATGAATACAATAGAAAAGAATCTAAAGAATCAATAATTACCAAAGATGCTGATTTGATAAATCAAACCATTTTACAATGCAATCACCTGAAAGAATCAAAAGATCTAGATAGATGGAACAGACACACTGCAAAAGGATTAAAAACAAAATCAGCCAAAGAACTAGCAGAAACAATAACCCAAAGAAGTCCATTTGAATGGTTCTATAATTTCCCAGATGCAACAGAATAAAATAGAATATAGAACATAGAATTTAGAATATTATTCAAAATTCTATGTTCTATGTTCTATGTTCTATATTCATAAATTGGGGGCGTAGCTCAGTTTGGTTAGAGCGACTGCCTGTCACGCAGTAGGCCACCGGTTCGAGTCCGGCCGTCCCCGCCAAAATAAAAACCGTTTAATAACGGTTTTTTTACTTTAAGGACAGTCCTTAACTTACTAGAAGTCAAATAAATTTAGAAAAAAGCCATCTCTAGAAAAATATTCCAAAGATGGCTTGTGCTAGAAGACAATGAAAAAGCTAATGATTCATAAGATCTTGTATCACAAAAATGGTTTAAAGGACAAAAAGTGTTGCT
>JAGLIM010000082.1 GCA_023142995.1 Minisyncoccota bacterium
TCTTTTGAAGATTATAGTAAATTTACAAAAGGATCTATCATACTATCAAAAAATATGTCTCCTAATTTGGCAATATTGATCAGAAAGTCAAAAGGACTTGTTAGTGAAAGCGGTAGTGCATTATCACACATTTCAATTATTGCAAGAGAAGCGTGTGTGCCTTGTTTTGTTCAAGCAAAGATCAATCGCAAGATAAAAGATGGTCAATATGTGGAGCTGAATGGTAAGACAGGAAATATCAGGTTGATTGATAAATTCTTTCCAGTTGAAAAAGAAATCAAAGAAAATAAAATATATGTTGCCAAACAATTGCATGATCAAATCAGTGAGAACAGAGAGGGTATTAGTAAAGACATTAGTAAAATCAACATTAGTGATGATGAGAAAAAAGAAGAAATTGTTTGGATCGATAAAATTGATCCAAAAAGTGATGTATATGGCTCTAAAGCGACAAATCTTTCAATATTATCAAAGGACTATGATGTTCCTAATGGATTCTGTGTTATTTCTAATATTTTAGAACAAATTAATAATTTAAAAAATATAAGTGAGCTAAAATCAAAATTGAATGAAAGTAAAAAAGATATATTTGCATTAAATGAAATATCAAAAAAGCTGAGAGAAAATATTATCAATATGGAATTATCAAAAGATTTGAAAGATAAACTTTTGATTAATTATGAAATATTGAATTCTAGATCATTAGCTGTGAGATCTAGTTCTTCGTTTGAAGATCAAAAAGATGTTTCTTTCGCTGGACAGTTTGATACATATCTAGATATTAATAGTTTTGATCAATTAGTAGAGGCAGTTAAGAAATGTTGGGCTTCATTCTATAATACAAGGTCAATTGTTTATAGATTCGAAAATAATATTAACGATGATTTGATAAAAATGTCAGTATTAGTCCAGGATATGATAGAAGCAAAATATTCTGGTATTATCTTCACGAATAATATTGATAATTCTGATACAATATTGCTTGAAGTGGTTCCTGGAATGTATGAAAATCTGGCGTTGGGGAAAATTTCGTCAAGTTCATATATTTTGAATAAAGAAAACTTGTCTATTTTGGGAAAAAGAGAAGAATTTGAATTTGATGAAATTTTATTAAGAAATATATCATCAATTGGACTTGAAATTGAAGAAAAACTAGGCAAAGGAGAAGATATTGAATGGTGTGTTGATAAGGAAGGAAAAATATGGATTCTTCAGGTAAAACCAATTTCTGCGATGAAAAATAAATGTTCAATTGAAAGATAAGATGAAAAACTAAATATTGATTTATATATTATATCGTATATACTATATATATGTTAAAACTTTTAAAAAATAACATTATTTATGGATCTTATTATCATAACTACTTTATTGTTTCTCTCAGCGATATTTTCAGGTTTAACGTTGGGGTTTTTTAGTTTAAATAAAGAGGATTTAAAAAGAAAAGCTGATCTGGGAGATAACGAGGCAAGAAAAGTCTATGCCATTAGGAAAAATGGGAATTTATTGCTTTGTACTCTTTTAATCGGAAATGTTGCTGTAAATTCTGCGCTGTCTATCTTTCTTGGTGGTATTGTCTCTGGAGTAGTTGCTGGAATTATGGCAACATCATTGATCGTTATATTCGGAGAGATTCTTCCTCAGGCAATATTTTCTCGTTATGCTTTAAAGATCGGAGCAAAGTTTTCATGGCTTGTTCGAATATTTATATTTATGTTCTATCCTGTGACAATGCCAATTGCATATGCATTGAATAAAGGTCTTGGAGAAGAAATTCCAACAATATATTCAAAAAGGGAGCTGATCAAGATTATTGAAGATCATGAGGATTCAAATGAGAGTGATATTGATACAGATGAAGAAAAGATCATCAAAGGTGCGCTTTCATATTCCAGTAAGACTGTTGATGATATATTAACGCCAAGGACTGAAGTATTTTCGCTTTCTGTAGATCAAAAATTGAATAAGAGCAATACTTCTTTGATCTGTAAAAAAGGTCATTCAAGAATACCAGTTTATGGAAAAAATCTTGATGATATAGTTGGCATATTGTATGCAAAAGATCTGCTTTTGAAGGATTATGAAAATAAGAGGGTGGGAGATATAGCTCGAGATAATGTTATATTTGTTGATATTGATAAACCGCTTGATGATTTGCTTAATGCGTTCAAGAATACAAAAAATCATTTATTTATTGTTCTAGATAAGCATGGCGTGGTTTCTGGCATCGTGACAATTGAAGATGTAATTGAAGAGATCATAGGATCAGAAATCGTTGACGAATATGACCAGCATGATGACCTTCAAAAAGTGGCAGAAGATAAGATCAAAAAGAAAGGTTTAAAAAAAATATAGAAAAAGAGCTTTGTTTACATAAAAATAATTTATTTTAAATTTATTTTGAAGTATTGACAATAATATTTATGTGTGTTATACTGTTTAGTAATAAAATAATAATGTTTATGAAAATCTATAGAAAGAAATTCATATATTGTAAAAGCGATTAGCCTGCTAGCTAAGTAGTTTGCTTTTAGTTTAGTTGAAGATAGTCATAGAAACTAAATTAAAAACAATCTACTTTGAGTGGGTTTTTTGTTAAACAAAAATAAAAAACTGCCTTTTCAGGACATATTTTATTTTCAGCTTTGTTGGAAGTAAGATACGTCCTACAGAGGGGATTACATAATTAATAAGAACAAAACGAGAAACAATAATTTAAAGCAGATCTTATTAATCTTTTGTAGGCTTTTATGAGCATTTGAGGAGAAGCTCAAAAAAAGTGAGTAGAGGTGAGAAAATATGCCAGGAAAATTTTCATTTGAAATCGGTTTAACGTCCGATGAACTCGTAACAGAGTTGGAAAATTGTCTTTCTGATAACGAGGAAGCAAAAAAGTAAGCAAAAAATAAATTATTGGAAAGAGGATGATATTGGATTGTCCCTTTCCTCTCTTTTTTTTGTGATATTTTTAATTACGTTTCAAGAGGTGAAAATTATACCTAATGATTATTTTGTGTTATTATAACTTTAAATGTTAATTGATCAAATAAAAATATGCAAAAAAAGATCATTAAATTGACAAGAAAGTTAGTTGAATTTAAAACTATTTCTGAAAACCCTGACGAGCTTAAGAGGGTTGTTGATTTTATCCAGAAACGTTATAAGGATAAGAATGTTTTTATTAGAAGATATGAAAAGAATAGAAAACCTTCTCTTGTCGTAACTTTTCAAAAGACAAAAAAGCCTAAGATATTTTTGAATGGTCATCTAGACGTTGTTAATGCTCCAGATAGGGATTTTATAGTTAAGATCAAAGGAAATAGATTATATGGCAGAGGTACGGCTGATATGAAAGGACCAGTGGCTATAATGCTTTTGGCTTTTGAATATTTTTTAAAACAAGAAAAGAAGCCTTCTCTTGGCTTGCTACTTACTTGTGATGAGGAGATCGGAAGCAAAGATGGATTAGAATATTTATTGAAAAAAGAAAAATATAGCGCAAAACTGGTGATAAATCCAGATGGAGGACAAGATATCTTAAATATAATAAATAAAAGCAAAGGTCTTTTGCATTTGAGAATTGAGTCCAAAGGAAAATCAGCGCATGGTTCAATGGTTTGGCTTGGAGGAAATGCTCTTGATAAATTGATCAGTAGATATACAAAGTTAACAAAAATGTTCCCAAAGCCGAATAAAAAGAATCTATGGAAGCCAACACTGAATCTTGGAGTTTTACGAGGAGGGGAAGTTGTTAATAAAGTTCCTGACCATGCGGAAATGTTTTTGGATATTCGTATTACAGAAAAAGAAAATATGTTGGATATTCTATCAAAAGTAAAAAAGGTTTTTCTAGGGTGTAAAGTTGAGATTCTTTCAAAAAGCGATCTATTTTATACTTCAGAAAAGAATTTATATATAAAGAAATATGTTGAGGTTTTAGATAAGGATTTAATGGTAAGACCAAAATTTATTTGTGAACATGGTGGGTTGGATGCTAGATATTTTGCCCAAAAAAATATTCCAGTGATCGTGAATCAACCAAGATGTGGAAATATTCATGGAGAAAATGAATGGATCGATATAAAAAGTATGAACGAATATTATAATGTTTTAGTCAAATATATTAGTGAAGTTGGTTTTTGATAATTGTGCTTAGGGTATAATATAGTGGAAAAATAGAAATAATTCTTACAGTATAAATAAAGAGAGCCTGTAATAAGCTCTCTTTTCTTCTATTTTATTCTGTATGCTTTAATTAACTGCAACAACAAAAGTTGTAAAGTTGAATTTGAGATCTTGAATACTTTCTTCCAAGAGATCTAGCTCGTATAACTTTTTACAAACTTTTGGCGCTATAATAGCAGTGTCTGAAGTTAGTTTTCCTTCGGACAGGTCTTTTGCTGCATCTGCTGTATCAGAATATTCATTTAATTCGGTATCCGGCAATTTATTTTTGATATATATTCTACATTGTTTTAACGCTTGTGGATGAGATGTTATTTTTTTTATATCGTTCATATTTATTCCTTTTTGGACCAGAAGACAGTGTTGAACATCAATCTCAAAAACCTTTTCAATATTAAAATTATAATTGCTTATTGCATAAATTGCTTCTGTGACGACACCTCCGTTTGAATTTTCAATTGGAAAGATTGCTTTATCAATGTCTTTATTACTTAGTGCTTTTAGAGTTTCTTCTGCACTAATCAAATATTTTAACTTATAGTTTTCTATATTGTTCTTTTGACAATAATGATTGCTAGCTTCTTCAGAGAAACTTCCAACATTTCCTGAAATTCCAATTAAAATTATTTTTTCCATAGTTTTTAATTTAATCTGATAATGTAATTATATTTTAGCACAAAAATAAAAAAATAGCATTTTTTGTAATTCAAAGATACTTTTATTTGAAATAAAAAGTAATGCTGTATAATTGTTATATACAAAGTAGTTGCGGGATTCTATCGCTTCGCTCCAGAATTGTAGATGTTAGGTAATTTGTTGACAAAAAATTGTCATTCTGAACTTGATTCAGAATCTTCTAAACATTACATCTGATCAAATCCATAGATCACAAAGCTTTAATTTAAATTGAAAATACAACAATCTTTATAATATTTTTCGACCTTGTGGAGAAATCAAATGCGTGGAGTTCTCCATAAAGTCGAACAATATTATTGTGTTCATATTATAAATTAAAGTATAGTGTAAATAGTACAAGACAAAATCTAAGATACAGAAGATCCTGAAATAAGCTTGTCCTCGTGAAGACGGGGATTCAGGATGACGGAATATTTGTCAGTGAACTAGTTAATGTTTACAGGAATGACAATGTAAAGTTTGTTAAAATGTTAATATGTTAAAATGTTAAAACGACTTTCTAAAATGACTTTCTATTGACAGATCATTTCTATATGTTATGCTTTATTTTAGATAAAGATTTATTTTAGATTAACTATGAATTACGCAAAGAACAACCAATTTTTCTTTTTTAGCCGTCATCTGCGATAGGTTGTTTTGCTATAGTTGATCTAAAAAACAATCCATCGCAAAGATGGTTTTTTTGTTCTTTGAAAGTTTTATTTTTCACGGTGTTGCTATTGCAATGAATGGAATTTAGCCTTTAGGGTTTCAAAAGTTGTTGAAATTTTAGAGGGTGGATTAAAAATAATTCATCCAAAAATAATCAAGGTGCCCTAGCAACTAAAAATTGGTTCTTTTCTTGAAAGTCAAGGACATTGAGTTTAATTCTCATTTAGGGCAGAAAATTCAAAAATAAAAATGATCATTAGAATCAGAGGAGAATAGGAGGAAAGAAACTAATGAGTGAAGATGAAAATATTATGGAAACTATCGATTGTGGTAGTATAAAAGAGCATAAAGAAATCAGGTCTGCATTGGGTCCGTTTCGGACTTTTCCCGATTACACAATCATCTATCCTGAGGTTGTAATTAAAGCTTTGTGTAATTTGTATGAGGAATATAATCAGGCTTTTATTCCTTTAGTAGCGACGAACCGTGAATGGGAAACGGATTATGGATTATGTATGAATGGATCTTTTGTCAACTATTGTGTCCAGATTGATATGGTTGGTCTTTCTGAGGTAGAACTTAAAATACTGGATAGTATGTCAGAAATAGAGGTTCGTGAGATTTTGCGAAAGAAAATCTTTGAGATTGAAAACTCTATTGCAATGTATCAGCTTCTGGAAAGGATTTTTTCGCAAAATGGACATGATTCTTTTTTCAAGATTCGTTTCCGTGCAGTTTTAGATGATTTACGAAGACGGTTTGATAAACCTATTGCACTTTTAGCTGTAACAGAAGAAAAGTATGAGGCTATACTGGCGTCAGAATTTGGCAGGTGTCCTGACGAAAAACTAACTAATTCGGAAGTGAAAAATCTTTCGGGTTTTGATACACTCTTCAGTCCGCAACAGTTTTGCGAATATCTGGTTACTAATAATGGCGAGTGTAAACACTTGCTCTATGTTCGGTCGTCAGATCCAATTGCAAAATTAAAAAAGCCAAATCTTGTAGTTGATCATCCGCTACTCAGCGATAGTGCTGTAAGACGTGTGATAAAAGCTAACGCATTAACTCTTAATGTGGATATTCCAGAAATGGAGTATGATAGGAGGATTAATGATACAAAAGACTATATGGTTGAAATGAATATGGCATTTCCAATTATCTCTATAGAAGATCTTCATTCTGACGGTTTTAGAGAATATCTTTATACTCAAGGAATTGATCTTGCAGATGTGGAATCTGGCAAAGTATCAATCAGATGTAAACCAACTAAGGGCGCTTATGGGTGTTATGGTCATGTATCTGGATTTCTGACAGAAAAAAAGTTTTCGAAAAATTTAAAGAGAAATCTTCGTTTGCGTGGACCTTATGTTATTCAATTAGAGATGATAACCCCAATAGTTGTTAATTCCAGTTTAGGAGTGGAATTAACGTATATTGATCGAAATTTCGTTGGTATGATAAATGGACATCCTCAATTTATTGGGGGAGTAAGGAATCTTATACCGACGGATGCTGTTGAAGCGCGTGAACATAGAATTCACGGAAATTCTTTGTCGATCTACGCAGAAATTAAAAGTATGAATTAAGTCCATAGTCAAAATCCGTGTATTTGTGTATAATATACAAATACACGGTTATTTTTTAAAAATTTACAATTTATGATACAAACTATTACATCACTAACAAAAAAATTTATTTCTATAAAATCAATAGCAAACAACACAAAAGAGTTGGACAAGATTTTGGATTTAGCTTTATCATATTTGAAAGGATATACGATAGAACGATTTGAGTGTAATGGAGCTAAAAGTGTGTTAATTTATAAAGCAAAAAAAAGACCGAAAAAATTCAAAATAATTTTAAATGGTCATTTGGATGTTGTTCCAGGGAAAGAAGATCAGTATGTTCCTAAAATAAAAGGAAATAGACTTTATGGTGTAGGTTCTATGGATATGAAAGCAAATGTTGCTTGTCTCATTATGGTTTTTAAAGAAATGGCTAGTAAAGTTTCCTACCCGCTTGGTTTACAGTTAGTTACCGATGAAGAGATAGGAGGAAATAATGGAACAAAATACCAGATTAAAAAAGGGGTAAAAGCGGAATTTGTTATTACTGGAGAGCCAACAAATTTTGATATTGTGCACAAAGCAAAGGGAGTCTTACAGCTAAAAGTTTTCACAAAGGGAAAAACGGCTCATGGTGCATATCCCTGGAGAGGAGAAAACGCAATTTGGAAAATGAACGAATTTTTTAATGCTCTGAAAAAAAAATATCCGATTTCTAGTGACGAGATTTGGAGAACAACAGTAAATGTGAGTAGAATTGAGACAGAAAACCAGGCGTTTAATAAAATTCCAGATAGTTGTGTTTCTCAACTTGATGTGCGTTTTATTCCAGAAGAGATGAACACTATCAAAAAAAGTTTACGACAGCTGTTGCTAAAAAAGACTACATTTAATGTTATTGCTCATGAACCAGCTCTGCTTACTGATAAAAATAACGAGTTTATAAAACTGCTTAAAAAAATAACTCAACACACAGTGGGTAAAACTATTCAATTGCGTGGAGCACATGGGTCTTCTGATGCACGACATTTTGCTCATGTTAATTGCCCTGGTATTGAATTTGGACCAATTGGCGATGGCATTGGAAGTGATTATGAATGGATAGATATTCCAAGTCTGGGAGAATATTACCAAATACTAAAAAAGTTTTTATTTGCTATAAAAAGGTAGATAGCTTGTAAACTTATTTGATAAAAATTTGAAGTTAGTAATGGCTTCAGAAAAAGATTTACAAAAAAAAGAGTAAAATAGTACTCTTCTTTTTTATTTGAAATCGTTTTCTATTTTTCTACTGCTAAAAAATTAGTAAAATTAAATTTTAAGTCCTGGATGCCTTTTTCCATAACGATTAAGCCATACAGAGTTGCACAGGTTTCTGGTGCGAGAACAGCTGTGTTGTTTTTTAATTCACCTTTAGAAAGTTGTTTTGCTGCTTTAGCAGTGTCTTGTGTTTCTTCAAGATTTGTTTCTGACCATTTTCTTTTTAGATATGTCTTGCATTGTTTTAATGCTTGGTCGTGAGAAGCGATTGTTTTAATATCTTCTTTGTCAATACCTGGTTTTGTAAGAAGACAGTGAACTACTGGAATTTCAAATATTTTTTTAATTTTAAATATGTGTTTACTCATTGCGTTTATACTTTCAATCACAATACCGCCGTTTGAGTTTTCTATTGGGAATATACCTATATCTATTTTATTATTGTCGAGTTGTTCAAGAACATCCTCAACTGTTATTAGATAAGCTGTTTCATAGTCAATGATATCATTTTTTCTTGTGTATTCTTCTGCTGCTTGAGAAGAAAAACTTCCGACATCACCTGAGATTCCAACTATTGTTTTTTTCATAGTCGTTATGCGTTAATTGGTTATTATAAGTTTGTTTATTGTTAATATTATTGATCTGACCGATATTATTTGCATTCTTTGTTTGAGCAAATTGTGGTGTCATTTTTAGCAAAAACCATTAAGCTTTGGCATTTAGGACATTTTTCTCCTGTTGGTTTACTCCAGAGAGCAAATTTGCAATCAGGATATCCGTTGCAAGCAAAGAATATTCTTCCTGCTTTTGATTTCTTTTCAACAATGTCGCCTTTGTTGCATTGTGGACATTTTGTTCCAGTTGATTTAGCAATAGATTTGATCGTTTTACATTCAGGATAGCCAGTGCAACCTAAGAATGTTCCAAATCGTCCTCTTTTTACTGCCATTGGTTTTCCACATTTACCACAGAGTTCATTTGTGGTCTCTGGTTCTTCTATTTCTCCCCTATCATTGATCTGTTTTGTATTTTTACATTCTGGATAATTACTACAGGCCATAAATTTTCCAAATCTGCCAAGTTTAATGATCATAGGAGAATTACATTTTTCACATTTTTCATCAGTTTTTTCCTCAGTAAGCTCTTTTTTATCAATTTCTTTTTCTTTTTCCATTAAATTTTTATTAAACGGATTATAAAAATCTTTTAATATTTTAACCCAATCTTTTTTATTTTCAGCTACTTTATCTAGATCTTCTTCCATCTTTGCTGTAAATTCTACATCAACAATTTGAGGAAAATGTTGGACTAAAAGTTTATTTACGATAATACCGACTTCCTGAGGGTGAAGTCTTTTCTCGATCTTTTCTACGTAACCTCGATCTTGGATCGTACTGATCGTTGGAGCATATGTTGAAGGTCGTCCAATCCCAAGTTCTTCAAGGACTTTAATTAAGCTTGCTTCATTGAATCTTGCTGGTGGCTGAGTAAAATGTTGTTCGCTAATGATCTTTAAAAGATCTAGCTGTTCTTTTTCTGTTAGTTCTGGCAGTAAGAAATGAAAATCTTCATTCCCTATAGCTGATTTTGTGGGATATACTTTTAAAAATCCTTCAAATTTTATTGTTGAACCATTAGTTCGTAGTGTATATTTTTGTAGAGACGCAAGATTTTGCGTTCCTACGGCTAGAATATCAATAGTTGTTGAATTAATAATTGCACTTGCCATTTGAGATGCGATCATTCTTTGCCAGATCAATTCATATAGCTTAAATTGTTTGCTGTCTAAAAATTCTTTAATACTTTCTGGATCAAGCTCTGGATTTGTCGGACGGATGGCTTCGTGCGCTTCTTGCGCGCCTTTACTCTTTGTCTTGAAAAATCTTCTCTCAGCATACTCTTTTCCAAATTCGTTTTTAATATATTTATCAGCTGATTCAAGAGAACTTTTACTCAGGCTCAAAGAATCAGTTCTCATATAGGTTATCAGTCCGCTTGATCCTTTTTCTCCAAGATCAACACCTTCATAAAGTTGCTGAGCGATCATCATTGTTTGCTTAGCGCTGTAACCGAATCGATTACTTGAGGCTTGTTGCAAGGTACTAGTTGTAAATGGTGGGAGGGGGTTTTTCTTTGTTTCTTTTCTTGTAATCTTTTCAATTTCATATTTTGCTTTTTCAAGATCTTCTTTTATCTTTTCAGCTTCTTTTTCAGTTCTAATACCAAGCTTTCCAATTGATTTGCCATCTATCTTGACTAATCTTGCATTAAATTTGTTTTTTTCAAATTCTTCGCTCCCAATTTCCCAATTTCCCAATTTTCTAATTTCTGATTCTATATTCCAGT
>JAGLIM010000083.1 GCA_023142995.1 Minisyncoccota bacterium
ACGAGAGTGAGGATGAAGTATCGTAAGACTAATGATTTTCATAAAACTAATGATATTTCACCATTGTGGAGTTTATGCTGAATTTATTTCAGTGCAAGGACTTCAGGGTTAGAATATTTAGTGTTTTACAATCCGCCAACCATCCCAAAGAGGGAGTAGAATAAAAAGGACTTGCAACACATTTTAGACAAATTTTGAATTTCGATTGAATATTCAATTTTTAATGATTTAATTCTGAAATGTTTCTATGTTAAACTCAAAAATGAAAATAACGTTTACAAAATTCATTATTCTAAATTCTAATTATATATTATGGAAACATCAAAAGATAAAATTAAGGATGATATAGTAGAAAAGTATATGGATCCTTTTCATATTAATAAAAAGAGACAAGAGAAAGTTTATAGTGAAATAAGAGAGAATGCAAAAGGAGATTTTGATTTTTTTGTTTTGACGATTTTTTCTGGAATAATCATTACTTTGGGTCTTGTGGTTAATTCTTCGGCAGTTGTTATTGGGGGAATGCTTTTAGCACCTTTGGTTTGGCCGATATTATCTCTGTCAATTGCTATTATAAAAGGAAGATCAAGACTTATTCAGGATTCTGTATTTACTTTACTTCGAAGCACGTCTTTGATATTTGTTATTGCTCTTTTTCTAGGATTCATATCTCCTGATTATGCTTTGCAGGGAAGTGAATTTTTATCACGTACTTCTCCTACAATTTTTGAATTATTTATTGCGCTTGCTGCTGGATTTATTGGAGCGTTTGTGATTGCCTATCCAAAGATCGGAGCGGCGATTGCTGGTGTTGTTATTGCAGCAGCAATTGTTCCTCCAATAGCTGTTATGGGTATATCAATTGCTCATGGAAATTTAGGTATGGCTGGCGGAGCTTTTATTCTTTTTATGTCTAATTTAATAGCTGTTACTTTCTCATCTTCAATTCTGTTTTTAGTTGCCAGATTTAAGGGTCCTTCATCTGAAAAAGGACAAGAACGAAGAAAAAATAATATTCGTTGGACGCTAGTTCTATTATTTGTAATGACAATACCATTGTTTTTAATCACAGGTAAAGTCGTAAAAGAAAATAATCAGCAAAATATAGTTCGAGAAGTGGCAAAAGTTATAATTCCTGATTCAAATATAACAAATGTTAAAATTAGTGAGAAAAACAATATATCTACTATTAATATAACAATTCAATATTCTGGAGATCTAACAGAAAGACAAATTAATGAATTAAAAGATATTTTGTCTGTAAGAATGGATAAGATCGTGGTTCCTAGAATAACTGTTGTTCCGATAATTAAGACATGGGAAAATACTAAACAGTAGAGTTGTGAAAAGAGTGAATAAGAGATATAATATAACTAGTTAAATATTATTATTACTACTATTATTGGATAAATCCAAAATTCCAAATCACAAATAAATTCAAATATTTAAAATTTAAAACTATTTGGATTTTATATTTTGATATTGTAATTTATTTGTGATTTGGTGCTTTAAATTTTGAATTTCTTGCTTATTAATAGGTGAAGATTTGAATTTAGAGATGAGATAAATTGCAATAATTAGAGTTTAAAATTTAATAAATAGTATTATGAAAAACATATATCAAATAAGAATACATTCTCGTGGAGGGCAGGGAGCAAAAACAGCAGCGCAAATTATTGCTGAAGCTTCAATTGAGGAAGGTGAATTTGCGCAAGCTTTTTCAGAATATGGTCCTGAAAGATCTGGTGCTCCGATGAAGACATTCCTGAGGATCAGCAAGAAGCCAATCAATCTATATAGTGATGTTAGAACTCCTGATATGGTGGTTGTATTAGATCCGTCACTTCTTTTAAATGTTGATGTAACAGAAGGTCTTGCTGACGGTGGAATTGTGATCGTGAATACTTGCAAGGATATTGAAAGTTTAAAAAAGGAATTAAGTAAAAAGGACTGTAAAATTTATACAATTGATGCTAAAGGAATTGCAATGAGGATCATCGGAAGAGACTTACCAAATACTGCGATTATGGGTTCAATTATAAAACTTGTTCCATTGATTCCATATGAACATGCTATTGAAGAGACAAGAGAAAAATTTGAAAAAAAATTGTCAGAAGAAATGGTAGAAAAAAATGTTGAGGCATTAAAAGAAGGATAT
>JAGLIM010000084.1 GCA_023142995.1 Minisyncoccota bacterium
AATAAAGTTAGAAAAGCAACAGACACCAAAAAGAGGCTTAAAATAAGAGTTGAAAAATATGCAGAGTTAAAAGAATTATGGGAAAAACTAAATGAAAAGGTGGTTTTAGAATATAAAATTAAAAATGAAAATAACTTTAAAAAACTTTTTGAGGATTTTCTAAAAAATAATACTTCTTTTTCAATTGAGGGCGTAAAAGAAAAAATCGCAAAAATAGATATTGAGAATAATCACGCTGTTATAAAAGAAGAAATTGCGATATACGGAAACGATATAATTCCTCTTTCAACAATGCAATATGATGATTTTTTAAAACAACTATCTAAAAAGTTATACATTAATTTAAAAACATTACATCAATGTTTTATTGAAACAAAAATAGAGATAAATAAATATCTCAATCAATCAACTATTAGACTTTTAAAACAAAAATTTGATAATTATTTGATGGACAAGGCTTTGAATAAATTTAGTATTGGATATCAGAAAGTAACAAGTTCTGTGCATCCGACAAAATTTACAGATATTGATGGAAAAGTAAAAAATGAAATTAATGCTTCAGACGTGGGAGTATTTTATTCTAATGATAATGTCGCAGATAATTACTTTTTAGATGAATTATTTTATGATTCAGAGTTGGAAAAAAAGAATATCAAAACAAAAATAAGTGAAGTAGTTGTTTTTAGTAAAATACCTAAAAATTCAATTAAAATTCCTGTAGCTGGTGGTAAAAGTTATTCTCCTGATTTTGCTTATGTCTTAAATTTTGAAGATGGCAAGAAAAAAATATATTTTATCGTGGAAACAAAAAATGCAAATGAAGAGAGCTTAAGAAATGAAGAAACGCAAAAGATTAAACATGCAGAAAAGTTTTTTGGAAATACTATACAAATCAAATTTGAAACACAGTTTAGTAATAAAAAAATGGAGGAATTAATAAATGAAGCATATAGGAAGCTCTGATAAATTAATAAATTTTTACTTTAGAATTTATTTTTTGACTTAAATCCTGGATTCCCTTCTTCA
>JAGLIM010000085.1 GCA_023142995.1 Minisyncoccota bacterium
TAGGGGAATAATCGGTAAAAATAAGTAGAGCTTAATTAATATAATAAAACACTATGAAACAAATTATTTTATTGTGGCCGAATAAAGAACTTTTAGAATCTTTGAGGAAAGAATTTGTAGAGTTATTTTCAGATTATGAAATTTCAGATAATAGTAAAGATCTTTCAAATGTAAAAGCCGCTATATTGCTTATCAATGCAGAAGATGGGCCAATAGAAGTTGCCGTTAATCAGTTGGTTGAGATGAGAAAAAATAAGGTTCAGAATGTATTTGGGTTTATTTACAATAGTAATAGAGTATCAGATTTCGAAATACTCAAGCTTATAAATCAGCGGACAATAGAATTATTGGAAGAATACGGATATTTAGGGTCAGAGTTTGCGGTTTACTCAGATTCAAAAGGTTTAGATCAATTTATTTCTTTCGTACAGGAAAATATTGATAATACTTCTCAAATGAATTTTGCTCTTCCTAAATTCATTTGTCGGTTTTGTGGGTACACTGATAATAAAAAGTTTGCTATTTGCGCATCTTGTCGAAAAAAACAAAAGGAATCATTTTTTGCAGGTTTATTCAGAAAGAAGAAGTAGATAAATTATTGTAATCATTATATTTGGCGCTATATTCTATTCAGTTAAAAAATATAGAAGAAAACATTCTAAAAGATTACAATAATCATAGAGTAAAGTAGCGATAAAAAGGTGGTTTTTTACAAAAAACCACCCTTTTTATTTTTTGCCTTTGATGATAATTTAAGCTATAATGAAAAGGTAAAAAATAAGAAATAATAAGATTATGGCAAGAAAAAAAAGAAAAAAAAGAAGCTATAATAGCCAATCGTTTAGGCTTCCAGAGCTTGAGATTAGCGATGAAATTAAAAAAGATGTGATTGCTATTTTCTTTTTTGTTTTGGCCTTTTTAAGCTTTTTAAGTTTTGTGAATTTAGCTGGAGGACTTGGAGGAAAAATTAGTGAATTTATAAAAATATTATTTGGATGGGGATTTGTGCTATTTCCATTTGTTTTGATATTCTGGGGATGGAAAATAATCAAATCTAAGAGTATTTTTGAAAGTAGAGCTTCACTTTTTGGAACAGTGCTTATGACACTCTCAATACTTTCGTTGTTACATATTTTCTATGAACCAACAGTTATGCTTGATCTTGCCAAATCAGGATCTGGAGGAGGAATTTTAGGTGCAACAGTTGCCTGGCCATTAGTTAGCTTAATTAGCAAATGGGGGGCTTTGGTTATAGTTTTGGCGATGATGATAATATCAATTCTTCTTATGTTTGATATATCATTCGTTGATTTGTTATCAAAATTTAAATTTCTAAAAATTAGTAATGGTATTAATTTTGTCAGAAAAAATAAAAAAGAAGATGTAGAGATAGAAGAAGAAGATGATGATGAACAAGATGATAAGCAGGAACAAGAAGAGCAAGAAGATGATATTACAATTAATATTTCTGGTGAAGAACAAGAAAAAAAAGGAATTATATCTTCAATAAAAAACAAATTTAGAACAAAAAAACCTGATCCAGAATTTTCAATAAAACCTCTTGATGATGATCAGGAAGAAGATATTGATATTGCAGAAGAATCGGATGAAAGTCAAGATCAAGAAGAAAATTATGATGAAAACTTTCAAGAAGATGAGGATAATATAGAAGAAAAAACGAAAAAAAAGGATTGGAAAATTCCGACAATAGATCTTTTGGAAGGATTGGATAGTAAACCTACAAGCGGTGACATCAAAGCTAATCTTAATATAATAAAAGTAACACTTGCTAATTTTGGGATTGAAGTTACTATGGGTGATGTGAATGTGGGTCCAACAGTAACTCAATATAATTTAAAACCAGCAGTTGGAGTTAAACTAAGCAGGATTATTTCTCTTCAAAATGATCTAGCTCTTTCTTTGGCAGCTCGATCTTTACGAATTGAAGCTCCAATACCAGGTAAATCTTGGGTTGGACTAGAATTACCAAATCAGTCTGTTGCTATGGTACGATTAAGAAATATGCTTTTATCTTCAGAATATAAAAATAAAAAAGGTAATTTAAATGTTATCTTAGGAAGAGATGTTTCTGGAAATGCTATCCTGGCTAGTCTTGAAAAGATGCCTCATCTTATAATTGCAGGATCAACTGGAAGCGGAAAAACTGTTTGTATTAATACATTAATTACAGGTTTACTTTATCAAAATTCTCCAGAAATGCTCAAGTTTATTATGATAGATCCAAAAAGGGTAGAACTTACTCCATATGATGAAATACCGCATCTTTTAACACCTGTGATAACAGATCCAGAAAAAGCTGTTAATTCATTGAAATGGGCAATAAAACAAATGGAAGGAAGATATGAGATCTTGAGCCATTTAGGTTGTCGAAATATTGAATCTTATAATAATGCTGTTACAACAAAATATGTTAAAAGAGATGTACTGCCATATATAGTCATAGTTATAGATGAACTTGCTGATCTTATGGCAACTCA
>JAGLIM010000086.1 GCA_023142995.1 Minisyncoccota bacterium
AAATTTTATTATGTGGACCCGACAGGATTCGAACCTGCGACCCCCTGCGTGCAAGGCAAGTGCTCTAGCCAGCTGAGCTACGGGCCCATAATTAGAATTTTGAATAATGAATTTCGAATCAATTTTGAATGACTTAATTTTTAATGTTTAAACATTCTAAATTAAACATTCAATCAAAATTCGAAATTCTTAATTCAAAACAGTGGGCGTGCATGGACTCGAACCATGGACCTTTTCCTTATCAGAGAAACGCTCTAGCCAGCTGAGCTACACGCCCGTAATTAGAATTTTGAATAATGAATTTCGAATTTCGAATCAATTTTGAATGACTTAATTTTTAATGTTTAAACATTCTATTATTCTAAATTAAACATTCAATCAAAATTCTTAATTCAAAATTGACTTCTCTATTATAACAAAGAAATTATTTTTGGCAAGAGCAAGAGCAATGCTTTTATTTAATCTACAAACTGTAAACACTTACCAAGATAATAATCGTCTGCTAAAATCCAAGCAGTATAAACAAAAATATAAGAAGATAGAAACATAGCAAAAGTAATAATTCTTAAATGCTTCCAGTCCTCAGAAGAAAACAATAATATTTCTGATTTCGCCAATGCGAATTCTATAATGATGATCGCCAACAAGATCATCATCGCCACAAAAGACCAAGTCGTGAGTTTTTTATATAGAAGGTATTTTTCTTCTGGTTGTTTAATATTTTGACAGGCTTCTTTTAGTTTTAAAGTATCTTTGCCAGCGTCGCTAATTAGAATTCTATTATATCCACCATAGGTATTCTCGTAGTTTTTTACAAAAGATAAATTTATCAAGTTTAAAAATAATGTAAAAGTTACAAACAATAGAATTAGAAATTTTGTTATTTTCATTATTATAGAAAAAGAATATTTAATTGAATTATACCAGAAATGGTGTTCGTAGCAAATTCAAACAGCATTTCTGCTGTTACATAAATTACGTTAGCTCTATCGCATACCATAGTAGAAACGCAGCAGTGCTGCGTCTTTATGGAAAAAAACAAAAACGCATACAAAAAACGCATCCAATACAATATCAATGGATTGTGCTGGATGCGAATTTATATAAACTTTGTGCAATTGTCCTGAAGGCAATTTTGTTCCTGTCTGCTCTTGAGCAGACAAGCCTGTATTACCAACAGCCAAACTTGTAGATAACATAAATGTTACTCTACAGACGATCTCGGTGAGTGTATTTCTATAGACTACAGAAATATTTTCTCCCTAGAAAGGA
>JAGLIM010000087.1 GCA_023142995.1 Minisyncoccota bacterium
CAGCGACGCGTATCGGTCGCTTTCACAGAATTCATTGGCTCGGGGTCTGGGACGATATTAGAACTTTTTTTAGCCAAAAAACACAATATAATAAAAACACTTATATATTTAATAACACCAGATTTAATATATAAAAAATAAAAGTGATGTGTTTGAATTACTTCAAATCATCATCACTTAAAACTTGTTGACAATGCTTACGTGTTCAAATTTATAATTTTTTCACGAATTCTCCGCATTTTGCATATTAAAGTATCAAGACATTCTCTAGACACTTGCTTATCGTGAACTTTATCGCTCATCGGCCGAAGAAGTATTTTTGCTTCTTCAATAAGAGCAATTATGCTTACCTTTCTTGCAGTTATTATTTCTTTATCCCAATCTCGAATTTTATCCAGAGACTCTTCCAGGCGATTGACTAATCCCTGAAAATGCTTCGCTGGTGGCTGATCTAATCGACTATAAAACTCAGCCGCATCAAGAAGGAAAATTGCCCCTAAAACTGCATTGATGTCCCCTCTAATCAAAGTTGCACCACGGTTGTTGAGGATGTTTGCTGCAAGAAGTAGATTATTAGCTTCTTTTAACGTTAGCATATAGAAAGGATTTATTTCGCTAAAAATTTCCTCAGCTTTCAGCCAATTTTTATCCACCATTTCTTTTACTCCACGACTATTTATCGCTTGTAAAATTAAGGAGGAATTGCCTGTTTTTTCAGCTACATCTTTGATTTGCGCGTTGACCTCGATAATTTCTCGATTGTATATTCCAGGGGTTAGATTTGCTACAGCGGTCACATAAAGATAGCCAAATTTTACGATATTTTCTGGTTTCTCCAAAACCTTATACCATCTTGCTATTTTCTCCACAAAAAGTTTTCGGGCATTATAGTTTTCATCAAACTTTAAAAACAAATAATATTGCGCCCACCAAGAATTTATGGTTTTAGAAATTATTTCTTCATTGTTTGACAACAAAGCTGCTACTTCTTCAGACATTTCCGCGACCAACTTATATTCATCTCTTGTTTTTGCCTTAGCGTAGAGATTATTAATCTCTTCTGCAATTTTGTCTGCTTTACTAATTGGTTTTCTCATTTCTCATCATTCCTTTTATTATTCTTTGCTAATTTATATTTGTTTTGTTATGTAAATGTACAATTCTTACGTCATGATTTTAACATCATAACTAAAAAGGATAACAGATTTTAGTAATAAGTCAATAGCATATGCTAGCCCCTGAATTCAAACTCCGAAACCTCTTTTCTGATATAAAAATAACCCCTAAGCGATTATTTTGCTAGCTCTGGGTCTGGGACGATGTTAGAACCTTTTTTAATAAAAAAGAAGTACACTAATCCCATCCGCGATCATATGCACTTCTGCAAAACCTATTTATTGATGCCAATACCTCAATTTTATATTGATTATATAGTAACTTAGCTACTATGAGGACAATTATCATCAACACAGATAAATTTATTATCATTATTAGCCTCCCTTTCTCTTTTTTATTATCATAATAATATTATATAATCAGCAAAATGACAAGAAAATGATATACATAAAAACCACATTTTGAAAAGTGACCACCTTATATATTAAGACTTATCTTTACAGAGGCAAATCTAATTTATTAATTACTCACTTGGTCTTAATCACTATATATTTAAAATAAAAAAAAGAAGGGTTAAGATAAATCTCAAATCTTAACCTCATATTTTCTACTACTCATCTGTTTCTGGTATAACATTTACATCAAACTTTAATGTCTTTGTTATATTTTGAAACACAGGAATCATATGCCAATTAGCTCTTTTTTCAGCAGATATTAACGCTATCGTTCGAGCGTTTTTTATCATACCAACAAAATCGCAATATGGCACCTTTCCATTAGAATATGCAATTGTATGAGCATTAATGTTTGCATCTTTATGTTTTGCACAAGGATCCCAGAGAGAAAATGATCCAAATACACCTTCTTTTTCAATCTCTAGGTGAATACTCAGAACACATTCTCTTGCCAATACTGTATCATTTTCTGATGGGTTAAAAAAAATTTCAAAGAAAAACCTTTTTACATCATCAATTCTGATAACGTTGACATGTACAAATGTTATGTTCCTCTGTAGCAAACCTAATTCGTTTGCATATTCAAAGATTTGATCTTTTTCTTCTTGAGAAAGAAGAATTGGATCTTCTTCATTTGTTACTATACATACTTTTGCCATTCTAATCACCTCCATAAACATAAATATTTGAATGACTTATCATTATTGCACAATTTTAACCAAAAGTCAATAGACCGTTCCCGAACCAGAATCGAAATCCCAAAACAACATATTCAATAAGATTATAGGTTCTACCGTCCATCTGGAGATATAAAAATAACCGCTCAATGCAAACGGTTATTTTGTTTGCTCGGGGTCTGGAACGCCTGTCCGCCTTGCGAGGGATGTTGGAACCTTTTTAAAATAAAAAATACCTTGATTGTCAAGCAATCAAGGCGTTTGGTTGTAAAACCATTTGTGGAAGACTTTTATTTATTATACAACCAATTCCTGCGCGATTAAATGTTGGATATAATTGTATGGGAACTTCTGTTGTGATTACCATATCTTCTCCGACTATTTCAGAGATTAATTGATGAACACACTCATCTCCTCCTGTCATTAAAATTCTTTTATCTTCAAATTGAACTAAATTCAGGACGTATGGAATTTCTGTTTTTTTAGGGCGATGCAATTCAATCCCCAATGAATCGCATACTTTCCGTATATCCTCTAATGATTCTTCTGGCTTTTTTATAATCCAATTTTGGCTTTCATCTTTTTTGTAAGTATGAATCTTGGGATCTACAATAAGATGAAGTTTTTCGTCTTTACCTTCTATAAGACAAGCAACTCTATCTAGATGATCATTGGGAAAAGCCTTGTCTATGCTGGACAGTGAAAATATACTAGACACAGGAAGAGGAATTAATCCCAAATTTACTTCCATTTGGTCAAAATCTCTAACTCTTGCTCTTTCAATCGGCCTGAATTCTCCCAGCGTTAAATGATCGCTAACAAGAACTACATCTCTGCAACTTAACACTCTTCCACCCTCTCCATATGAAGAAAGTAACACGTTACTTACATTTTTTATTCCTATTTTTTTTGGTATTTCTACCTCAGAATTTATTAGGCTTCCTGCTACTAAAATAGTGGCTACATCCTTTGGAAAAGACGCAAGATCGATTGGACAATATTTAGAAAGATCTGTAATTTTAATATTAAAAATATCACCAAATTCTCTTCTCAATCCCGTTAGTAAGCCCTCTAGTCCTTGCCTATATTCCTTTTCTAACACAGAGCAGGATATAGAAAAATCGATTTCCATTTCTACTAAAGCAAAAAATATTGACATATATTCTTTTTGAATTTCAATCAAAGAATCTTCGCCACTTTTTATATTTCTTAGAACTTTTCTGCATAATTCAATTTCACCAATCGGAGCAGAAAAACTATTGACACCACTTGATGCCATGCCAAACGAAGGACATCCTA
>JAGLIM010000088.1 GCA_023142995.1 Minisyncoccota bacterium
ATCGGTTGTGAAGATTTTTTATTCAAAAACTCAAGTTGGATTTTAGCATTATGAACATCCATACCTCTTATTACATCGGCTGCTAATCTAACTTTTCTTGGAGAAATTCTTAAATTTCTTAAATGTGCTGTAACTTCCATATTTTTAAATTTTGTTATAAAAACTTATTATTTATCGTTAAATCGATTTCTTTTCAATTTCTTTCTGCATTTTTCCACCATGTCTTGTAAATTTCTTTGTCGGTGAAAATTCACCTAGCTTATGTCCAACCATATCTTCGGTCACAAAAACCTCTATATGCTGTTTTCCGTTATGAACTCCAAATGTAAAGCCAACCATTTTCGGTGAAATTGCTGAACTTCTAGCCCATGTTTTAACAACCGTCTTATCTCCAGACTTTAATTTACTTATTTTCTTTAATAATTTTTCGTCCACATAAGGACCTTTCTTTAATGATCTTGACATAAATGATATTTATATTTTTGATTATTGAAATTTATAAGATTAGATAGTTATCAGTGATAAAGTCGTTGGTAACAAAGTTGTAAGTGGTAGGACTGGTTATAAGTCGTAAGTCATCGGTTCAATAAAACATGCGACTTAAAACCTATAACTATTCCTACTGCTAACGACCTTGTTACCTATGACATATCTATTCTTCTTCTATTATTCTTTTCTTATATTTATTTACAGGTTTATTTTTCTTTCTGGTTTTATAACCAAGTGCTGGTTTGCCCCAAGGAGTTTTTGGATGTTTAAGTCCAATAGGTTGACAACCTTCTCCACCACCATGTGGATGGTCCACAGGATTCATGGCGCTTCCTCTGACAGAAGGTCTTTTTCCCATCCATCTAGATCTTCCAGCTTTACCGATAACAATCTTATTGTGAGTTACATTGCTAATTTGACCAATGGTTGCAAATGAGTCTTCTGGAATAATCTTAATTTGTCCTGATGATAGACTTATATGAGCATATCCGCCTTCTATAGCCATTAATTTTGCGGATGATCCTGCAGATCTTGCTATTTGTCCGCCTTTACCAGGGAACATTTCAA
>JAGLIM010000089.1 GCA_023142995.1 Minisyncoccota bacterium
ATTATAACTCAATACACTGATTTAATACTATTTTAACTTAATTAAGTAGTATTAAATCAATATATTAATTATAATATATTTCTTGTACTTTTGTCAAATATATCTGTATTTTTTAAAGATTTTCCACTACTATCTCGTTGTCTGAATGATCTTGTTTTTCTATTTCATTATTATTTTCAAGTTTTTTTTCTAATCTTATTTGTTTCATTTTTCTTTCGTCTTGTCTTGATTTCCAAATATTTATATCTTTATTTACCTTTTCTTCATCTCTAATGATTTTAATGTCATCTTCAATTGCATTGTTTATTTTGTTTTTAGTATTCTTAAAATCAATATATTCATCTACATTAATAATCACAAACATTGGCTTTCCATCTTCAACTACAATAGCCTTGCCTCCAATAATTTTCATCAATTTTTTAATTTTATCAAAATTATTTTCTGTCATAAATTACAATAGCTAAATCATTTTTAAGTTACCATAACAGGATAACACAATTATATTTTTTGTCAACACCTTTTTTCAGTTGTTTTCTATGTAAAAATTTTTAATCAAAAAAAGCTCATTTAAGAGCTTTTTTGGTATATAATTTTTCTATATTTCTTTCACATCATCTTTACCACAAAAAGGACAAATGTATATACTTTCTTTATCTTTCTTTCTTTCTTTTTGAAATATATAGATGATCTTTTTCTTGAATCTTTTAAACTTTGACTGACTGGCAAAACAGTAATAAGCTTCATGCTCGCTAATGAGGATTCCTTCTCTTTGGCATTGAGAATTCTGGCATTGGACAGCTTCGTTTTTATATCTGTCTGGATGTTTGTCTCCAGAAGGAGGATTATATTTATCCCAATGTTTATATGATTTAAAATGGTTTTTAAACAACTCTCTTTTATACCAAACTTTATGTCGTTTCATAATAAAAGTGAATTAGTAAAAGAGTAACTTATTTATCTTTTTCTCCAATGATCTCTGCGGCAACATTCTTTGGAACTTCTTGATAGTGATCAAATTCCATTGAATAATTTCCACGACCTTGTGTCATTGAACGAAGTTGAGTAGCATAACCGAACATTGATGAAAGTGGAACCATAGCATCTACAACCTTTGACTGTCCTCTTTCTCCCATATTTTCGATCTGTCCTCTTTTTGAACTCAGATCTCCAACCACATCTCCCATAAATTGCTCTGGTGTAATAACTTCGATTTTCATAATTGGTTCAAGTATAATTGGATCTGCATTTTTAAATGCGGCTTGAAAAGCGATTGATCCGGCGATCTTGAAAGCTGATTCCGAAGAATCAACTTCATGATATGAACCATCATAAAGAGTCGCTTTTATATCAATTACTTGATAGCCAGCAAGAACACCTCTTGCTAATGCTTCTTCAATACCTTTTTGAGTAGGTTTGATATATTCCTGAGGAACAACTCCTCCTTTGATCTCATTGACAAATTCAAATCCATCACCAGTTTCCTGAGGTTCTAGTTTGATCCAAACATGACCATATTGACCTCTACCTCCTGATTGTTTGACATATTTGCCTTCTGCCTGCGCTGTATCTTTTATAGTCTCTCTATAAGCTACTCTTGGTCTTCCAACATTAGCTTCTACGCCCATTTCACGCATCATTCTATCAATCAAAACTTCTAGATGAAGTTCACCCATTCCTGCAAGAATAGTTTGTCCTGTTTCTTCGTCAGTATGTACTCTAAAAGTAGGATCTTCATCAGATAGTTTTTTCAAAGCCATACCCATTTTTTCTTGATCTGCTTTAGTTTTAGGCTCAATAGCAATTGAAATTACTGGTTCTGGGAATGTAATTTGTTCTAGCAAGACCGGGTTTTTTTCATCACACAAAGTGCTTCCAGTTGTAGTGTCTTTTAGTCCAATTGTTGCTGCAATATCACCAGCAAAAACTTCATCAATTTCTTCACGATGATTAGCATGCATTCGAAGGATCCTTCCAATTCTTTCCTTTTTTCCATTTGCTGGATTAAGAACATAGGAACCAGCTTTTAATACTCCAGAATATATTCTGAAAAAAGCTAGCTGACCAACGAATGGATCTGTTGCAACTTTGAAAACTAACATCGCAAGAGGTTCATTGTCATCAGCTTTTCTTGTTTCTTCTTCTTCTGTTTTAGGATTAATTCCAACGATTGGTAGAACATCTGCAGGTCCTGGTAAATATTTTAGAACAGCATCTAATATTAGTTGAACACCTTTATTTTTCAAAGCCGTTCCAGTCATAACTGGATATATCTTATTTTCAAGAGTTGCCTTTCTAATTCCTTTTTGAATTTCTTCTTCGCTAAGGATCTCGCTTGCTAGATACTTTTCCATTAATTGATCATCATGCTCAACGATCTTTTCAACCAT
>JAGLIM010000009.1 GCA_023142995.1 Minisyncoccota bacterium
TAGAGATTACTATTACTAATAATCAAAATGAACCAATTTATATTTCTCCATATAATTTTTCTTCATTATTGAACTACTCAATAAGTAAATTTGAAAATGATAGTTGGAAGCTCACAAGTCAAGACCGTGTATTACGATCTTCATGTTATAATAATACTTTAATGCGTATTTCTATTATTCCCCCCGCTTATATTTCTGAGTTCAAAAGTCCGCAGGTGGATAAATGGGAGCAAACAGAATGTTTTTTTAAGGAACAAATGTGTGGTGATGAATTATATTCTGCGGTTGTCAAAGAACAGGTTGAAACTGGAAAATATAAGATTCGTTTTTGCTATTGGAATGAAGAGGATGTGGATTTAGTAGTGGATTATATAGCGCAAGATGACAAAAAGAAATGTATTGAAAGCGAATTCACAATCAAAGAAAAATCAGTTCTTGATTCAAGGTGTAGTGAGAAGGTAAAAGGAATCGGAATATGTGATAGATATAACAAAGGATATGCGTATGAATTTGATTCAGAGATAGGAAAGTGTGTTGAAGAAGACAGAGTGACAGGTTGTTCATTTGAGATACCTTTTAGAACTTTAAAAGAATGTCAGAAGGTTTGTGAGAAAAGAGAATGTGCAGAGAAAGGTGAATTTATAAATTATCCACAGGGAACTAATGAAAATTTGCAGGATGTTTGCTGTGAGAGACTGAAAGGATTATTGGGCTATAGAATGGAAAATGGAAAATGTGAAATACTTTTAGGTGGGCCATTTTTAACTTGTATGCCTTGCGGAAATGGGATTTGTGAAACAATGGATAATTTTAATGAAAACGAATGTAATTGTCCTGAAGATTGCGAGAATTAAAAAATATCTTCAAATGAATGACTTCGCAGCAAGCTGGCGAGGTATCAAGAGGAAAAAATTTCTTTTGACAACTCCAACCGATGCAAGCATCGGAGAATTTTATTGATTAAAATAATAAATTTTATTTTTAAAAACAAAAACATGAAAACAAAAGATTTAATTGGCGCTGTTTTATTTGCGTTTGTGGTAGTAGCAGGAGCAACGATTTTAGCTGATTATTTCAGGAAAGCCCCGCTCCGAATTTTTGAGACCAAACAAGAACAAGGCATTCTAAAAACAGAACCAATCAATTTATCAAATATTAAAACAGAAAAATTAGCTTTTGCGAAATATTATTTTTTAGATCCATTAGATATAGAATTACAAACAGCGCAATATAGTTTACCTTTAAAAACTTCTCAGATTTCAAATTATCAAGATTTTTCTGAAAAGATTCCTTTAGGTGATAAGGCATTAAGTTCATTAAATAAAAACGGATTTGCTGTTATTGATAATCTATTTAATCCAAGCGAAGAGGATATTACAAATCCATATAAAACTTTAAAAGATAAAGAAATTCCTGTTTTTATTACTTCTGATTCGCTTTTGCATTTGTATCATATTCAATTTGACGAGACTTTGAGGCAGATTGAGGAGAGGGAGTTTTATGATGGGATTTGGGAGATTAGTAAGGAGTTATTAGATGAGTCAGTAAAATCATCTAGGGAAATACATACAGAACTGTTACACGCAACGTATAAAGACACAACAAAAGAGAAATATGAGCAAATAGAAGAACTTCTAGAAGCATATAAAAGAAATATTATTTATTTATCTGTTGGATTGGAATTGTTGAAACCAGAAAATAATCAAATAAAAAAAGAATGCCATGAGAAAAATCATTGGGAATGTGAAATGCAGGATCCAACAGCATATTTCACACGAGAAGAATTAAATAAATACGCTTTTGAAACTCCTGATTTTGTGAAAGAAGAAGTCCAAAAAGAATTAGCGTTAATAGAAAAACACGAGGGATTTTCAAATTCTCCACTTTTTATTTATAAAGAGGATTATTCGCAGTATGTTCCACGGGGACATTATACTAGATCAGAAAAACTGAAAAATTATTTCAAAACGATGATGTGGTATGGCAGGACTTCAATGCTTTTGAAAGGTAGTTCAGACATTCCTAAAGGGCAGACAGATTCTTTTGATAAAAAGGGGATGATTTCTGTTTATGACGCAAGAATACAAACCATGCAAGCAAGTCTGCTTGCTGCTAAGTTCTCTGGTCTTGAAAAATTAAAAAATAAATGGGACAGAATTTATGGAGTTACTGTTTTCTATGTTGGGCTTTCTGACGATCTTGGACCTTATGAATATTTGGAAGCGATAAATTTTGTATTTGGAGATGAATTTATTTTAAACGATTTAACGGAAGAAAATCTTGGAAAACTAAAAGCGAAATTAGCGGAATATAGAGGACCAGAAATATACGGCGGAACAGGAGAATTGGGAATGTTGCCACCATTTACACCAGAAAAAGCAGGCACTCTTTTGGAGAATACAAAAGGATTTCGTTTAATGGGGCAAAGATTTATTCCCGATTCTTATTTATTTTCTAATTTAGTTTCTCCTTATGTTGGAATGTATGACGGGGATGATTGCAGTAAAACATTTACTTGTGAATTTTCAGATGGCGGACCAATCAGAGCACTCCCAAGAGGACTTGATGTGATGTCTTTATTAGGATCAAAAAGAGCGGGAGAGATTTTGATTGAATCAGGAGATACAAACTATAAAGGTAAAGATAAAGAAGGAAATATAATAACTTATGAAACTCAGTTTAATAAACTTAAAGAAGAGTTTGATAATTTCACAGAAGCAGACTGGCAGAAAAATATTTACTGGTCTTGGCTTGACGCATTAAAACAGTTATTAAAAGAATTTGATGATGGTTATCCGACATTTATGCAGACAGAAGCGTGGGAGGAAAAAGAACTGACTTCCGCGCTTGCTTCTTGGTCTGAGTTGCGACATGACACGATTTTATACGCTAAACAGAGTTATACGATGACAATCGAAGGTATAGCTCCTCCAGAGAAACTAGTCGTCGGCTACATTGAACCAGTTCCTGAATTCTACAATAAACTTTTAGCTCTCACAAGAATGACAAATAAAGGTTTAACTGAAATGGAAGTTTTGGATGATTCGGCTAAATATAGATTAGAAAATTTAAAGAAAGTATTAGAAAGATTGGTTGAATTGTCTAAAAAAGAATTAGAAAATAAAGAGCTTACGGAAGATGATTATGCTTTTATCAAAAACTTTGGTAAGGAATTAAATAATGTAATTAATAATGTTGATGACAAAGCGAAGAAAACAACAATTATTGCTGATGTTCATACGGATCAAAACACAAAACAAGTTTTGGAAGAAGGGGTTGGTTATGTCAAAATGATCGTTGTCGCTTACAAAATTCCAGACGGAAGAATTTTAATCGGTGCTGGACCAGTGATGAGTTATTATGAATTCAAGCATCCGATGAAAGACAGATTGACTGATGAGAAGTGGCGGGAATTGTTGGAATCAGATCCGCCAGATGAGCCGGAGTGGGCGAGTGAAAAATAGAAAATAGAATAAATATTTATTAATGACAATTCATAAATTGAAATTAATTTCTAAAAACAAAACTATGAAAAAGCAAACATTATTTGACTTAACTTCAATGCCAAAAATGATCTTGATTATTACTTTAGTTGTGATGTTGGGGACTTTATTTGGAGCAACAAGTTATTTGTTAAAAATATCTAAAACAGATTTGCCGATTGTAAATCCTGTTATTGAAACTCAATGTGAAGTTGATTCTGATTGTGAACTTATTTATACTGGTCATAGTACATGTTCACCTTGTGATACTTCAGTAGCGGATTATAAATGTTTTAATAAAGATGAAACTAAAAAGATAAGAGATAAATGGGATAATAAAGTTAGTCATGTTGTGTGTAAGCCTTGTCAGGAGCCTCAGCATACTTGCAAATGCTCAAATGGGAAATGCGAGAAGGTTAAAATAAAGGAAGTTAAAGAAGTGGTTATTGCGACGGATAAAATGGAGTATGAAATAGGCGAAGAAGTGAAAATAACGATAGAAAATAATTCAAATGAGCAAAAAATGAGCTACCCATCTTATGTTATTGAAATGTTTGAAAATAATATTTGGACACATATAAAACAAATACGGCGTCCTTGCGTGATGGTTTATGAAGAAATAGGGTTTATAACCATTAAATCTGGAGATAAATTAGAATACGAATGGAATCAAGAAGAAACTGAATGTAGCGAGCCAGTGGATCAGTTTTCTTCTAAAATGATCTCTAATCAAGTTTCTGCTGGGAAATATAGAGTAAGTAGTAGAATATTTGGCAGTAGATTATTAGATGGTAATATTATTTATTCCAACGAATTCATAATAAAAGAAAAATCGGTGGTTGATGCGAGGTGTGTGGAGAAATCTCAATTGCTCAGCGACTGTCAGACATTTTCTAGAAAAATTGGATATGAGTTTGATTCTAATATAGGGAAATGTATTGAAAGATTTGTCGAAGGCAACGGATGCGATATAATATGTCCTTTTGAAAGTTTGGAAGAATGTCAGGAGGTTTGTGAGGAAAGCAAAATTGATTCCCAAGATATTCTATCTGATGAAAAAGTTTATGAAATTTTGAAAAATTTTGCTATTAAACAAAATGTAGCAAATATAAGCGATGATAATATTTTATTAGATGCCATTGAATTTCAGAATGGAGATATAAAAGAACGATTAAAAAAAGTAGAGTATGATTTAGATGAAACAGGAAAGGGTCTCGCTGATTCCATAGACTGGAGAGGTTATGTTAATGCAACAACAAAAGTTTGCATAGCAAGAAGTATTATTTATAATAATCTTAAACATACTTGTGATCTTAAACATGATTCTATTCTGTCCTTAGAGGATGTTGATGATCTTTTAGCCACCGAAGAAATTATTCCATATTTTCTTGTTGGCTTCACTTATTTCAAAAGTGGAGATTATACTAAAACAAGTTATTATTTGGATCAAATAATATTGCATCGCCAAGCGGAAATAGATCGTTGGGGAGAATCGTATTTTATTAATGCAAGTGGAGAGATTTATAAAAAGATTTATGAAAAGACAACGCAGGTGTTGAATGAAATTGAAATTGCAGTTAACGGCTAATTTTACTAAAAGATTTAGGATGAATTTATAATTAAAAATAAACTAAAACTCAATATTAAAAATAATAAGAAATATTCTTATAATTGAAAAATTATGAAAAAGAAATATAAATCACTTATATTGATTGCTATTATTGCTTTGATCTTGCCTTCGATTTTACAGTCATTTGTCTATTTATTCTCTGGAGCGTGTGGCGGTTCATTCGGATTGCGTCCCACAGCGCATCTTTGTGTTGGTGTTGAAATTGATTCTGAAAAAACAATAAGAAAATTACCTAGTGCTGATATAGATTTTCATATTTTATTTTTCCATTTTGGCTATAGAGTAGATGAAAAAAATGCAGATTGGTCAGAAGGCTTTTGTCTAGGACAAGATATCTGGTACGGAGAATGATGTTAAAATCTCTTAAATTTATGTTTTCAAAAGTGAATTCCATTTTTCTAAAACTGGAGTTCACACTTTAGTGTGTAAAAAGACAGTCTTTAATTCGCTAGCTGTTAGTATGAATAAAATAATTTATTTTAATTTAAGATATAATGCAAAATAAAATGAAAGATCTAAATCAAAATTTAGAGCAAATCAAAAATCAAAAACAATCTTCTAAGAAAGAACCTTTTTCTTTAATAATAGTCAAAACATTCCTAGCGATTTTACTATTCACAGGAATGGGAGTGATTGTTATTGGCGGGGTATATATTATCGGCGGGCATTATAAGATATCACATAATCAGCCAACAGGAAATATTTCATTTGAGGTTAAAGGATTAGATCATTGTGAGAAAGATGATGATTGTATAGCTTATTTTTCCAATTGCTATTGTCAATATCGTTGTATTAATAAAGATGCAAGAATGAAAGATTGTTCCAAAAAATGTCCTGCAAGAGGAGCAGCTTCTGAATGTGTTTGCGAGAATAATAAATGTGTTGATAAAACTTTTGATACTTCCGACTGGCAGACTTATCGGAATGATGAGCTTGGGCTTGAGGTAAAGTATCCAGAATATTATTTTGAGGATAGATATGATTTAGAAAATATGACAGATTTGGACTACAAAAGGATACATTTTTTTAGAGATATGAATAATAGTGAATTAGATGATTTTAAAGAGCATTATATTACTTCTTTTTATGAAGAAGGTACTCATTCAGGCACGATAAATATTAAGTCATACAATGAAAATGAATTAAAAGCTTGGTATGCGATTGATTCGTTTAATGATCTTAAACTTAAAGAATACAGTAATTTTAAAGTATATATATTAGAAATTAGAGAGGTTGGATTTTATTATATAATTCCACATAATAATGTAGATAATTTATATTTTGTATTCTCTATTCCCACGTTTTTACAGAATAATTTTGAAAATAATTGGTTTAGCACTTTCAAATTCACAAACCAAAACACAAACATTGCAGATATTATCAAAGAAGACGAAAAGATAGAATATCTTAAAGATTTTGAATTTCAAAATCTACCAGATTATGTTTTTTCCGAACAAAAAGGCGCGACTTATAAATTAGAAAATTATATCTTTCAATTTATAAGTCAACCGAATTTAAATATTCCTTTATCAATTTCAAGCAGTGATATTAAATACAAAGGCGTGCTGTATAGTAAAGATAATGGATCAAGCTGGAATGATCTTTTTGTTATTGATAATCCGAAAGACTATAAAGGCAATGAAGTAAAATACAATCCAGTGGGTATGTTCGTAAAAGATAATAAATTATATCTTGATATTAGCGATGACAGAGGGGCTGGTAGTGGAGAGGGGAATTTGCTTAGATATTCCACTGAAGATGGGAAAATATGGACAAGAGACAGTTGCCTTTATTTAATGCCTGAACTTTATTTTAATGGGAGTGACGGAATAGAGCCATTTGTTATAACAGGAAATAGCGACTGTATCTATTCTCCTGTATCGCTTTGTACTGATGAATCTTTTGGAACGGCTATTGGTAGTGATGTTTATCCGATAAATCCAAAATATAAAAACCTTCATTTTTTAGGTCAGCTGTTTACGGCAGCTGATTGTGGTCCAGAAAGATTAAGTCAAATTTGGGGAGTTGACGGAGAAAATTATACTCTTGGTCCAAGAATTATTTTAAAAAATAATCCAAGCAAAGAGCTTATTGATGTTTTTAAGTCAATTGGTTTTGATTGTTGCGACAAAGTTTCTGATAGTAAGTGTAAGCAGTGGTCTCATGACAATTATTCAATTAAAATAAGTGAGTTGCTAAAATTAGAGCCATATCATAATGATTTTAGTAGTGATGATTGCGCAAATTGTGGATAGTTAGATTTTCTTTAATTTTTAAAAATTAAATCTATGCAAAATAAAACACAAAATCCAAATCAAAGCAAAAACCAATTTTTTAAAAAAGAGCCGTTCTTTTTAATGACTATAAAAACGCTTTTAGCAATTTTAATTTTTACAGCATTACTGACGATAATTATTGGCGGGGGATATATAATTTGGGAGTATTCTAAAACATCATCTAATAATCAGCCAGTTTTATTTGAAAAACAAGTTGTTTTAATAATCGACAAAACAGAATACCAAATAGGCGAGAAAGTAAAATTGACAGTTAAGAATAATTTAGATGATGAAATAGAATTTTATACCGTTGCTGTTGAAAAATTTAATAATAAAGAATGGCAACAAATTAGATTTGATATTGAGTGTCTTGGGTTGTGTACAAAAATACAAACCGTGATAAATTCTAAAAATAACAAAAGTTTTTTATGGGATCAAAAAGATAATATTGGATTACAAATAATGGGAGGAAAATTTAGATTTATAATTGGGCTATGGGATAATGATTGGAATGGTAGTGGATTGCCTTTAATGTTTAATTATTATTCCAATGAATTTAAAATAAAAGATTCTGTTATTGGTCCGTCACCAGGCAATATGGTTTGTGGCCAAGATTCTGATTGTGAAATAAACTATGCGAATTATTGTTGTGGGAAATGGGAGGGATGTTTTAATAAATATGATAATCCAGGAACTATAGGAGATTTAAATGATCCTAATTGTAAATGTATTAAAAAGGAGCCAATTAAAGAATGCAGGTGTGTTAATAATATATGCCAGCCAGTATATGAAAGTAGTAAAGAGACAAAAAACAGTGATAAGATTATCAAAAATTTAATCCAACAAATGGGAGACGACAATATCTCTCAAGAAACAAAAAACGCAATTCCAGGAAAACTCTACGATTACGGCAAAGAAGCAATCTCTTATTTAATTGAAGCATTGGATGATGAACGAGTTTTTGATAATTGCTATATGGGGTTAAGTGGTATTAAAAGATCGCCAAACGATAAATGTAATCAGTGTTTAGTTAAGCAAAAATGTAAAAATATTCTATACACCATAGTTAATCCAAAACCAATTTTGTATAAACATTTGCAATATATGAATTATAATGTAGATTGGCAACAATGGTGGGATAAAAATCAAGACAAATCCTTAAACGAAATCAGAAAAATGGTTCGGGATTGGTACAGGGCAGAGGAAGAAAAAAATAATTATTCAACAATGGGTTATCGCGGGGAAGAATATGATTATTTGGATTTTACAGGGGATTTAAGTCATGATGATTTTCTTTTGAAATTTAAAGAAGTTTGCACAGGTTTTGATAATCTTAAACAAGTTGACTATTTAAAATGGCCAATTAGCTGTGGATGTTTGAGCGTTGATAGACATAGCTGCTATCGACATTTTGCCGAGTATAATAAAGATGCTTCTGTTTGTGATAAAATAACATGGGATGTTTTTGGGAGAGATAGCTGCTATTGGGCAGTAGCAGTTGAATTAAACAAGGTTGGTATGAATGATAAAATTGATTTTTGCAGCAAGATAGAAGATGCGCATATTGAAAATCATGCAAGGCAAAAAGCGTGTTTTGAATTAGCTAAATAATCATAATTTAAAAATATGGAACAATTAACTAATCAAAATCAAGAGAAGCCAAAGAATTTTTGGCAGAGATTAAAAACGTGGCAGAAGATAGGGTTTATTATTTTAGGATTGTTTTTAATTTATATTATTATAAGTTCATTTTTATGTTTAAGGTCTGGTTCTGATTTTACTAAAGATTCGGAGTATATTACTTGTGAGAATGATCACGACTGTGTTTCTGAAAAGTGTGGTTGCTTAAATAAAAAAGGATCTAGGAACTTTAATTTATGGACAACTTTTTGCGTGAGAAACTTAAAATGTATGATTCCATCATCCTGTAATTGTCAAAATGGAAGGTGTATTAGTAATTACAATTATAACAACGAAAAGTTTTATAAAAAAACGGATGAAGAAAAAATAAAAATTCTTTTTGGCACCTTTCTCTTGGCAGAGAAAAATTGTGATATTAATTTAGCAAATGCTGTTTTAACTGAAAAATCAAAAGAGATTATGCATTATACTTGTTCTAATATGTCAGCGGAATATAAGTGTTATAAAGATATTACTGATAATGATTATGGAATATACGTAAAAAACGATAAAGCGATCTTACATTTTAATTCTTTTAGTCATAAAGAAGGCTGGCCGTTTTTCTTTGAAAAAGAAAATGGCGAGTGGAAAATAGATTTTCATAAAATGGCTTTTGGCATTTCAATGGGAGGTAGCGGTTGCGCTACTGGTTGGGGATGGAGAAGCGAGGAAATAATGAAAGAATTCTGCAGTTATTTCAAAAAGGGAGAATGTCCCGAAAAACAATAAAAATATGAATAAAAAAACAATCAAATTTATAAATTCAGTCAAAAAAGATAGATCAGCAATGATTCTCTTGCTGTCGAATATTTTGACGATCATTTTTGCCTTAACGGGGCAGTGGGATTTGCTGATCATTATGTCTGGGTATTGGCTGCAAAGCGTTATTATTGGTTTTTTTAATTTTTTGAGAATTATCAATCTAAAAGATTTTTCTGTTAAGGATTTCGAAATAAATGACAGACCAACTAAGGCTGTGAAAAACACAAAAATATTCGTTGCTTTTTTCTTTGCTTTCCATTATGGACTTTTTCATTTTGGCTATTTGTCTTCCTTAATAGCTTTTATGGAGGAAAGGGGAATAAATATTACAAACGAGATTTATCCTCTTGCGTTAATAGGAATAATTTTTTTCCTTAACCATTTGTTCTCTTTCTGGTATAATAGAAAAGAGTTTGAAGGGAAAAAGCCAAATATTGGCAAAATAATGTTTTTTCCTTATGCTAGAATAATTCCAATGCATCTTGCTATTATGACTTATGGAGCTTTTGTTATTTTTAGTGGAATAATAGGATATGAACTGTATTTTATGCCACTTGTTCTGTTTTTAGTTCTCAAAACATTTTCTGATCTAATTATGCATATTGTCGAGCATAATAAATTCAAAGACATTGATTCTGTTACAGAGATTTAAAGAATTTGGAGTCCTTACGAAAGTAAGGGAGAAATATCATAATGCTTTAGAAACTCACTAGTCTTAATGAAACTTCATCCTCGCTGGAGTTTATACTTGAATTCAGTTCAGTGCAAGGAGTCCGGTCTTGCATTTTGTTGTTTTAATAATTGATTTTTAAATATAACTTTCAACTTTATTCACCCTATTAAATTGCTTCGCACTTCACTTTGGTGAAGATTTAACAGGGTAAACTTTTTAGTATAACGTTAGGGGCTAGGTTAGTGGTTGTCAAGATGACAGCCATAAAAGTACCTAAAACCTAAAACCTAATTCTTAATTCCTAATTTTCTATGTCACACATTTGTAAGAATCTTTTAATCCGTTGTATGGATTTTCGATTAAATAAAGAAACTAAAAAATGGATTCAAGAGTCAGATTTTTCTGAAGGTGGATTTGATGTTATTTCTTTGGCGGGTGCGAGTAAAGATATTATTGATGGTAATGAAGAAATAAAGAACAATTTTCTAAAACATATTGGTGTTTCTGTTAATTTGCATCAAGCAGAAAAAATTATTATTTTCCATCACAGTAATTGTGGTGCTTATGCGCTTGATTATAAATTTGGTTCAGTTCAAGAAGAAAAAGAAAAACAATTTGCAGATATGAAAAAATCAAAAGAGATCATTCTAGAAAGATATCCAGAAGTAGAAATTGTTTTTGTTTGGGGAGAGCTAAAAGATAAGAATGGAGAGGAGATTGAGTTTAAGATAATTTCTTAGTAAAAATATGAAAACAATAAAAGAGATCAAAAATTTAAAAAATAAAAAAGTTCTCATGAGAGTTGGTTTTAATGTGCCAATTGGGGACAGTGGAATTGTTAATGAAAAAGAAGATTGGAGAATAAGAGCAGCATTACCAATGATAGAATATTTATTGGAAAAAGAAGCAAAGATCATTTTGATGGGTCATTTAGGGAGACCGGAACTTAGTCAAAAGCCCATAAAGTCAAAAGCCCATAAAGTCAAAAGTCAAAAGCATAGCTTAAGACCAGTGGCGCGGAGATTGGGAGAATTATTAGATCGTGAGATAAAATTTGTTGATGATTGTGTTGGTAATGAAGCCAAGGACGTTGCTTTGAAAATGCAAGCGGGAGATATTGTTTTATTGGAAAATTTACGATTTTATAAACAAGAAGAAGAGAATGATGAAGAATTTGCTAAAAATCTAGCGGAACTTGCTGATATTTATGTGAACAATGCATTTTCTGTTTCTCATCGCGCGCATGCTAGTGTTTGCGCGGTTACAAAATTTTTGCCATCATATGCGGGGTTGCTTTTGGAAAAAGAGATAAAATTACTTTCTGAGGCAATTCATAATTCCAAAAGACCATCTACAATTATTATCGGGGGAGCTAAAGCTAAAACAAAGCTTCCTGTAGTTAAATTTGTAATGGACAAATTTGATCACATTCTTGTGGGAGGAGTTGTAGCAAATGTGATACTTAAAGCTAAAGGAATTGATACAGGGAAATCATTGCTTGGAGATGTGGACCTCGAAGAAGCAAAAAAAATAGATCTTGATAATAATAAGTTGTATATTCCATTTGACGTAATAGTTTGCAATTCAAGGATTAAAAGAGCTGAGCTTTCTCCTGTCGGCAAAATTGGAGATGAAAGAATATTAGATATAGGTCCTGATACAGAAGAATTATTTTCAAAAATAATAGCAGACTCAGAAACGATTATCTGGAATGGTCCTATGGGCAAATTTGAAAATGAAAACTTTTTGTCAGGGACCAAAAAAGTTGCTGAAGCTGTTGTGAAATCAAAGGGATACAAGATAGTTGGAGGAGGAGATACAATAACAGCTCTTGATCAGCTTGGATATCTTGATGATATAGACTATGTTTGTACAGGCGGAGGTGCTATGCTAGTGTTTTTAGCTGGAAAAAAATTACCAGGAATTGAAGCATTAAATTAATTTGCTAAATAATGTTATAATAAAAATATGGAGAATAATATTATTAAAAACAGAAAAAGAAAACCTAGCAGAATATTGATTGTTCTACTTGTTTTATTGCCAATTTTGACAATTTATTTACTTAAAGATGACATCATTTCTGTTTTAGATATTAGTTTGGATACCAAAAGTGATATCCAACAAGAAGAGAATGAAAACGAAAACGAAAATATTGAGAATGAAGATGAAAGTATTGGAAAAGAACATACTGAAATGGCAGATTTTGTATTAGATAAGTTTGCAAAATCTAATGATTTGGTAAGAAAAGCTAATCTAAGAGATATAAAAAATGCACTTGTATTATATTCAAATGCAAATAACGGAAATTATCCTTTGAGCATTGAAGGAACTAGATTGTTTGATCAAGATTCAGAAGTCAGTAAAGAACTTTTGAATTTTACAAATAAGGAAAATTTAAAAGATCCTAAAGATCCAGAATATTATTACACTTATCAATCTTCTGACGGTATAAATTTTAAATTAACAGCAAGACTTGAAAACATAAAAGATTTAGACTGTGAAATAATAGGAGATATATGTATTTATAAAATTACAAATTAAAAGATCTACAAATGAGGCAGTTGAGTATTAATGAAAAACCAAATATCAAAAAGAAAATATTAAGTATATTTATTTTAATTATTGTTTTAGTTGTGTCCCTTATTTTCATATTATATAAGAATAATATTTTATTTTCTGAAAGTATAAGTTATGAATCATCTGATAGTTTGCAAGACAAAGACATTGTAAATAATAATATTATAAAAGATAGCGATCAAGAAAGAAAGGATGATCTATTCAAAATAGAGTTGGCGTTAGAAAAATATTATAATGAAAACAATTTATATCCTGTAAGTGAAAACGGTGTAAGATTAGATGATAAAGATTCTAAAATATATGAAGCTATGATAGAATATGTTCAAGGCAATGATCTTCAGGATCCAGATGATGGTTATTACTATGAATATATATCTGATGGTTTATATTTTGAATTATCAGCTAGACTTGGTAATTTAGATGATGAAGATTGTGAAATAATGGATGAAAACATTTGTATTTATAAAAAAAGAACTTATGGAAAAATTGTAAAAGTATTGACACAAAACGAGAAAGGTAGTGACTTTTTAGAAAAAATAATTTCGATTGATACAGATGATACAATAATTGTGAGCGGAAACTATTTAAATGATAATAATCAAAAAGTTATTAAGATATTAGATCCTCCTGAAAATATAAAAATAAAAAAAGTGAAAGAAATTACTGAGACAGAAAGAAAAACAAATAATTTAATATTAATTGGCAATGTAGATTCTAATGATCTAATTTCTAATGTTTATAAGAAAAAGATAGTTATTGAAAATCTTAATTTAGTCGATGAGAATAATTTATACATAGCAACACTAAAAAGCTCTCAAAGTCCATGGAACAGGGAAAAAGATATTTTTATAATTGAGACTGGATGTTTAAATGGTGAAATTTCCAAGGAAATTGGCAATGTTTCAGTAGAAAAGATAGATGAAGATTATTATCACATATTATTAACTGCAGATAGTGATAAATTTACACTAGTTAAAAGTAGCAAATATAGAGACGAGCAATCGTTTTTAAAACGTATACTAGAACTTGATGGAAAGGATGTTGAAATTTATGGTTATAAGAAGGTGTGTGATTTTGAAAAAATTATCTTAACAGATAGTATTGCAGTAGTAAACATAGATGAAATTAAATAATCTATATTATATTTTAATCTAAATTTATGAAACAAAAAAATAGCAAAAGAACAAATAAAAAAAATATTAGTATTAATGTTTTTTTAGGAGTGATCTTAACGACAATACTTGTGTTGTTATTTTCTTTTTTAGTTTTGTTATTTTTTTCAAAAAATAAAAATATTTCATATAATATTAAAGATGACACGCAAGAAATTATAATAACTACAGATAAAGAACATTATAGTATTGGAGAAAATATAGAACTTTATGTGAAAAATAGATCAACAAATTCTATATATTTTGAACCATGTGAATATTTAGACAGATTTGAAAAAAAGATAGATGGAGAATGGAAAGAATCTTCTAACTATAGAGGAGAAAACATCTATGATGAATCTGGATTTAAAAGAGAAGATAATATTACAAATTGCGAAATTCAATTACCGAAAGATGGTGTAGGAATATATAGAGCTGTTGTTCAGATATATTATGAGTGTAAAAGTCCAGGAAAAAATATGTGTGCTAATTCAAAGATATTTTATTCGAATTCGTTTGAAATAAAAAACGATGATAGTTTTTGTGAAGATAAAGTTTTGGAAAATTGTGATGGCAAAAGAGTTTCTATCATAGGTACTTTTATAACCTCAAAAGCTCATTTTTTAAGTAATATAGAAAATAGAATTGTTGAACATCAATGGGCTGGCGGAATATTAATTCATGGCCATGGTGAAATGGAAGAAGGTAAAAAGTATAATGTTGTTGGCGTAATTAGAAAAGGAGGTTATCGTTGTGGAACGAATAATGAAAATGAACAATGTATGTTAGATGAAAAAGGTATGATACTTCCTTATCCAACTAAAATAGAAGTAGAAAAAAATTATCCTGTTAAATAATAAAATATATATGACAAATAAAATTAAAAAGATCCAAGCTTTAGAAATTCTTGATTCTCGTGGTAATCCTACTATTAGAGTTAAAGTTACTTTAGAAAATAATATAAACGCACTTGCGGCTGTGCCGTCTGGTGCTTCAACGGGAGAATTTGAAGCTTTGGAATTGCGTGATGGGGATGCGAATAGATATGGCGGTAAAGGAGTTTTGCAAGCTTGTGAAAATATTAACACAAAAATAAATAAAGCATTAAAAGGAGAGGTTGTGACTGATCAGAAAAGAATTGATAGAATTATGCTTGATCTTGATGGTACTGAAAATAAATCAAATTTAGGAGCAAATGCGATTTTGGGAGTTTCTCTCGCTTGTGCCAGGGCTGGAGCGAAAGCAAAGAATAAACCTCTCTATAAATATCTAGGATCAACTTATGGTTTTAAGGTAAAAGATTTCAGCTCGCCAGTTCCGATGTTTAATATCATAAATGGCGGCAAACATGCTGACAGCGGTCTTTCAATTCAGGAATTTATGATTTTGCCAGTTGGGATTAATGGGTCAGCCGAGAGGATAAGAGTGGGAAGTAAAATTTTTCATACATTAAAAACAATTCTTTCTACTAAAGGCTATTCAACTGGAGTCGGGGATGAAGGAGGCTTTGCTCCGGAACTTAATAGTCATGCGCAGGCATTTGAGCTGATCATAAAAGCTATAGAAGAGTCTGGATATAAAGTTGGTGAGGATATTGTATTTGCCATTGATGCTGCGGCAAATTCATTTTGTGATTCTCAAAGCAATGAATATATATTAAAACCTGAAAATATTTCTTTGGATTACAACCAATTGATTGCGTTGTATCTAGAATGGATTAAAAAATATCCGTTGTTTTCAATCGAAGATGGTTTAAACGAAGAAGACTGGGATGAGTGGAAAGAGATGAAACAAAAATTAATTTCTGAGAATAAAAATTTAATGATTGTAACTGATGATTTAACAGTAACGAATACAAAAAGATTGCAAAAAGCAATTGATAGTAATTGCGCTAATGCGATTATAATTAAACCTAATCAAATCGGATCATTATCTGAAACAATTGAATGCGTTAAAACGGCACAAAAAGCTGGATGGAAAATTATTGTCTCTCACAGATCTGGTGAAACTTGCGACGATTTCATTGCAGATTTAGCGGTTGCAGTTGGTGCTGATTTTCTTAAGGCTGGATCATTGTCGCGAGGGGAGAGATTGGCAAAATATAATCGGTTGATGAAGATTGAAGATGAACTTAAATAGCTATTGTCATTCCTGCGGAGGCAGGAATCCAGATGAAATATCATTAAAACATTATTTTAAAATAAAGATTTTTAAAAAACAATAATCCTTTTATAAAAAATGAAAGCACAAAAAACATATTGTGTTTATATTACAGCAAGCAAAAGAAATGGCACTTTATATATAGGCGTAACGTCCAATCTCAAAAAAAGAATTTATGAACATAAAGAAAGTCTGATAGATGGATTTACAAAGAAATACAAAGCTAATAAACTTGTTTATTTTGAAATGACAAATGATATTAATTGCGCTATTCAAAGAGAAAAACAATTGAAGAAGTGGAAAAGAGAATGGAAGATAAAAATGATTGAAAAAGAAAATCCTTGTTGGATAGATTTATATTATAATTTGGAATAACGGTCTTTGATGTTGTTAATAATTGTTGATAATATAGAACTATGCGATTTTATGTCTGGATTCCTGCCTTCGCAGGAATGACATCTTTAATTTTATAACTATGTACGAGATAGAAAAGTGTCAGAAAATAAAAATTGATCAGGGATATTTCTATCTTGGTCTGTCTGATAAAGAGAAAAGTGTAGGTTATCTAGAATTAAATTCAAAAACATCCTTGGCGTTGCATAATAGAACTGCTGGAATTGAAAGATTAACACAAGTAAAAGAAAGTTGCAGTATGATAATATATGATTCAGACGAAGGTAGGATAGTTAAATTAAATGAGAAAGATGAACTAGAAATAAAACCTGCTGGAATTTGGCATATCCATTGTAATCCTTATGATAAAATTTCTTTAACTTATTGGGACTTTTCTGGTGATATTAGAAATATAATAGATGCTATTAGAAAAAGTAGTTAATTTTTATAAATATGAGAACTTTAAAACTCAAAAACAAATTAAACTTCATAATGATTGTTCTTTTCGGATTAATTTTATCAATTCATTCTGCCGTGGCTGTTATTTTAGACGATTATAATAAATATAGTCCAGAGGAATTAATAATTAATGATATTATTGGGAATGTTTTCATATGTCTTCTTTTAATATCTGTTCCAATGTTTATTTTTGGGATTATTAGAGATTCTAGAAATAAAAAAAACAAAAAGAATTTTAGTATGATTATTTTTATGGGTTTAGCTGTTATGTGCTTTTTCTTCATGTTTATTGTCATAGCAATATTAAGTGAACTTTTTATGAGTTATATCTACTATCTTTATCCTCATTATTTGACATATATAGGTATTGGAATATTTTTATTTATACTTTATTTACTTGCTAGAATTTCTACAAAGATATTAAATGCTGATATATATGTTATAATTTCACTAATTATAATAATTTCATTTTCTTTTATTGCAATAATGATTTGAAATAATCTTAATTTTATAAACTTATGCTTGAAAAACCAACAAATATTCTTATAATCCTTGATGGATGGGGAGTTGCTTCAAAAAATAAGGGCAATGCCATTGAACTTGCTAAGAAGCCTTTTTATAATGATTTGATAAAAAAATATCCATACACAACTTTAAACGCTACTGGACTTGCGGTTGGTTTATCTGAAAATGAAAGAAGCGGAAGTGAATCAGGTCATATAAATATTGGCGCGGGTAGAATCATAAAACAAGATTCTCAAATTATTCGAGAGGATATTGAGTCTGGAAAATTTTTTAAGAATCATGCTCTTATAAAAACAATGAATCATGCTTTAGCTAAAAAGTCTGATTTACATTTTATAGGTCTTCTCTCTGAACTTGATAGCCCACATAGCGATCCTGATCATCTTTATGCTCTTTTGAAATTAGCAAAACAAAAAAAGATCAAACAAGTTTATCTTCATCTTTTTACTGACGGAAGAGATACTTATAGAAAAAAAGCCCCTCTTTTTTTGAAAGATCTGAATAAACAAATTGAAAAAATAGGAATTGGGAAAATTGCTACAATAGGAGGAAGATACTATGGTATGGACAGGGTTAAACATTGGAACAGGCTTCAAAGGGCATATGATGCGATGGTTTTTGGTGAGGGTGCAAAAAGCAAATTTGCTGAAGAAGCGGTTGAAAATTCATATAAACAAGGCTTAACAGACGAATTTGTTGCTCCAACAGTTATAGTTGACAAGAAAAATAAACCTATAGCAAAAATAAAAGATAATGATGTAATTATCCATTTTAACATAAGAGGCGACAGAGCTAGACAGTTTATGAAACTATTTGTTTTAAATGATATTATTGGATATGAGAATAAGCCACATAAGCTAAAAGATGTCTATGCTTGTTCACTGTCTGATTTCGGTCCAGATCTTCCAGTACAAATAGCATATCCTTCTCAAGTTATTGAAAATACTTTACCTTTTATTTTGAAAAAATATAAACAGCTTTATATTGCCGAAGCGGAAAAATATCCGCATGTAACTTATTTTTTTAATGGTGGATACAAAGATCCTATTGGAGGAGAAAACAGAGAAAAAATTATGTCTCAAAATGTTTTTTCTTATGATCAAAAACCAGAAATGTCTGCTGGAGATATAACAGATGTTATACTTTCGAATATAGAACATAGTGTTTATGATTTTATTGTTGTTAATTTTGCAAATGCTGATATGGTTGGGCATACGGGAAATCTGAAAGCAACGATTCTAGCGATTGAATTTCTTGATAAATGTTTGCAACATGTTATTGAAAAAATAATTGAAAGTGGTGGAACAGCGATTATTACAGCAGACCACGGGAACGCGGATGAAATGGTTGATCTGAAAACAGGAGAAACTATGACAATGCACAGCAAAAATCCAGTTCCTTTTATTATTGCAAGAGAGAAATGTGACAATAAAAAATGCAAATTAAAAAACAACGGAGTCCTTGGAAATATATCTCCAACTATATTAGATCTTCTTAATATAAAAAAACCAAAAGATGTAGTTTTGGGGAGTTTGATTGAGAAATAAGTATCAAATTGTTAAATTGTTATATTGCTGTATTGTTTAAATAACTTGTTGTTTTTGGGCATAGAAAGAAATTTATAAATATAAAAAAGCATAATTATGGAAGCAAAAAAAGATAAAATCATTTTAAAAGGAACGGGAGCAAGTGTTGGGGAAGCTGAAGGTATAGTGAAAATAATTACTAAAAAAGAGAATCTTCTTTCTTTTAAAAAAGGGGAAATATTAGTTGCCAAAATTACAGATCCTTCTTATGTGATGATAATGACAAAATCTTCCGCAATTATAACTGATACAGGAGGTTTGATGAGTCATCCTTCAATTGTAGCGCGTGAACTTGGGGTTCCTTGTGTTGTAGCTACCAAGTATGCTACCAGTGTTTTAAAAAATGGACAAAAAGTCAAAGTTGATGGTACTAATGGAATTATTTATGAGTCTAAATAAAAAAAATAAGATTGATCAATATCTTGATTCTTTGTCTTCTGTTTTTGACAAAAATTCTATTTCAAGAGAATTTTGGCCTCTTAAGCCTGCGCAGATGACTGCTTGTTTTGATGATTCATTAGCAGTTGATATTTATAAAAGAATTGATTTATTAAAAAAACAAAAAGTTCCACTTGAAAAAGTTGCGAAAATGTTTGATTCGCCATCTATGTTGAGAAACTTTTTAGAAAATTTTGCTAGTATTGGTTTAAAAGTAGCGCATAATGTTGGGTGGTTTAAAATAAGCTTCAAAGAAAGGGAAGTTTTTTTTAATTATCTTTTTAGAGTATTAAAAAAAATGTCAAAAAATGATATTTTTATTAGAGATGGAAAGCAAATTATTTTAAGTACCACAGAATTAAAAAATATTTCTCCAAAAAAATTTATTAAGACGGACGATAAAAATAGTAAAATTATAAAAATATTTAATTTATCATTGTTTGGGTTGGTTTGGGCTATGTACTTTGACACTTTTTATTATACAGGCTTTAGTACTCATGGACCCTATAGAGTGTCAAAGAAGTTTGGAATAAAGAATGGAGTCTTGGTTATTAGTGATTACTTTAATCTTCGTCCAGTAGGGATTTGGAGTATTACAAAAAAAGTTCCATTTGAAAAAGTTCGTATCTATAGTGTCTATGAAAACGCAGATTGGAGTATAAATTTTTTTGAGAGAACTAATGCCAGTGTCGATTTGAGCAATAGACTTGTTTTTTTTGAGGTTGAAATAGATGGAAAAATAATAAAAGATTTAGAAAAAATTGAAAAATTAACTCAGCAGATTTTTGAAATTAATCAAAAACAAACAGATGCTGTAAATAGTTTATCTAATTTAGAAAAAATCAAAAAAGCATCTGAAATTTCTTATTACGGACTGCGAGGAGTTTTTGATCATTTTAATGAAAGCTGGAATCCTCCAAAAGAGATTGATGAGGTTATTCGGAAAAATGGAGAAGATTTTATAAAAAAGTTTGATTATGATTTGACTGATTATTCTTCGTCAAAAATTCGGAAGTTGTTTGATCCTAGGAATAATTGGTATTAAAAAAAATAAACTCGAAAGATTGCTAAGTTTCAAAAACTTAATTATCTTCCGAGTGTTGAAAGCATTAATGCTTTCAATGTGCGAAAAGGAAAGACTTCACTCCTCCTTTTTCAAGAGTTTCTGGAGTTTTATTCCAGTCCTTATTGAGTGCTGATTTAAACGCCTCTATTAAAGGAGAATGGGACACGATGATAATCGCATCTCCGTCTTTAATCTCTTTTAGCTTGTCTTTCACATTCTTTAAGAGATTACACCCTTCTTCCTGTAAAAGGGGTTTTGACGGGGAACCATCCTTATACATGGCTTTGACACTCGCTATAGAATGATACTCTTCGATTGTATTCAGCTTTTCCCACTTATCTATTTGAGGGTCAAGTTTTTCTGAAAAAATAACACTTGGTCTTTCCCCGCTTACTTCTATTGCGTTAGCAAGTTTAATTGCTGTTTGTCTCGCTCTGAGTATAGTTGTGGAACACACATCTTTCAGTGTATATCCATCATTTTGATCAAGAAGTTTTTGTATTTGATCAATCGTTTCTTTAACGTCGAATTTCTCAACGTCTAATTTTCCATATTCTTGCCAAAAACTTTTCCCATCTTTGGGATTAAATAAGTATGGCCCGTGCCGTACGACAATTATTAGTTTACTCAAATTTCTCACCTCACGAATTTCTCCTCTAAACAAAATTGTATTTAGAGAATATATTATAGTAAAATAGAAATATATCTATTCAACCAAAATCTATCCTCTAAATAGGTAAGTGATAAGTATTTTTGTTTAATTTTTAAAAGAGCAACAGTTCATTATATACTAAAAAGTAAAATATGTCAATAGTTGCGTTAGTTGCGTTAGTACCGGTGTTAATTTCTATATAGTTAGGCTCTGCTGATTTTCATCTAATTTTTATAAAAAGAAACAAAAATTTATAATCTTAAAAAGGTAATTTAGCTATTCTTCAAACCCCCTAACCCTCCGTTCGGCTATCACTCAGGACAGGCTCTTATCAGGGGGAACCGAGAGTAAATCAGCAACCCTTAGTTAGATTGACATGTTTTTCTTTTTGAATTATTATAGAGATGTTAAAATATTAGGAGGTAGATATAAGATGAAAATATCTAAAGGTTTGCTATATACTAAAAGATGTATTAAGCAAGAAATAGAATGGTTTATTGTTGGTGCTAAAACAATTATGGTAGTTAGTGCTGAAATAGATGATGTTTTTGTTGAAGTCTTCAATAGAAGCGGAATAGAAACAAAAACATTTTGTTGCAGAGATAAAACATTTCCAAACATAGGTATTGTCATGGTCGATAGCAAAGAAGCCCTGATCGTTTTTGGGAAACTAACTATTGAACCACAAAACCAGTATGTTTTTCTGGAAAAAATAGAAGGTAAAGAGCTGAAAGCTCTTTTATTAGATTTAAAAGTTCTGTTTTCTCTAGATTGTGAGTTTAAAGGGTAGAAATATTTATAGATTTCATCCTTTTTTTATTAAAGAAAAAAGGAATGGACGTTATGGATTGTTTTGCTGTTTTTAACAAAAAATAAATTACAAATTATTTTTCAAAACAGACACATTATTTTGATAATGTGTTTGTTTTGGAAATTTGAAAAAATATCAAAAATAGGTTAAAATAAAGGTATAAATACTTATAATTAAAATAAAAGCTATGTATGATATTATAACAATTGGTGGGGCAACTCGTGATATAACTTTTTTAACGGATAAAGGAAAAGTCATTCAAACGCCAGAAAATCTGACAGAGCAGGCACTTCTTGGGTTTGAATATGGAGCAAAAATAAGTAGTGAAGAGGTATCTTTTAATTTTGGCGGAGGAGCTTGTAATACAGCGGCTACATTTTCAAAATTAGGGTTAAATGTAGCAGTTAATTCTCGCGTGGGAAAAGATAACAATGGTGAATCTATGATCAAAAATTTAAAAGAATTAGGAATAAACACGGATTTAATTCAAATTGATGAAGATAAAAAAACTGGATTTTCAATGGTGGTAGTGGATAAGATAGGAGGTGACAGGGTAATTTTCAAATATAAAGGTGCCAGTGATCTTTTTGAAGTTAAAGAAAGTGAAATTAGTAAGACAAAATGGATATATCTTACATCTCTTGCCGGGAATTGGGAAGAGGATTTAAATGAAATAAACGAAGTTATCAAAAGCAGTGATGTAAAATTAGCTTGGAATCCGGGAGCGATGCAGATTTGTGCGGGTAAAAAAGGATTAGAAAGTGTTTTGAAAAATACAGAAATATTGATCATTAACAAGGATGAAGCAATTGAACTTGTTCAAAGCGATAAAAAAATTAAACTTGATTTCAACGAGATAACTGACTCCAAAGTTCTTTTAAGTATCATTAAAAAATGGGGTCCAAAAATTGTGATCATAACTGACGGACCGGAAGGTGCTTATGTATATGATGGAGAAAGCATATTGTATTCTCCAGCCACATCAAAGATCAAAGTTGATTCAACTGGCGCAGGTGATTCGTTTGGAAGTGCTTTGGTTGGTGGATATATCATAACTGGAGACATAGAAAAAGCATTAAGGTTTGGCATTATAAACAGTGGTAATGTCGTTTCTATAAATGGTGCTCAAAATGGGATTTTGAGTAAGGATGAGATTGAAAAGAGGTTGGGAGATGTGAATGTGAGTTATTTGTAAAAAATAAAAAGCCCTCTGATAAGAGGAAAGCTAGAAAGTTCCCACTGATAATGAGGTTAGGGAGTTTGAAGATTCATCTGATTTAAATATTAGGGTATGTGAATTCAGATGAGTTTTTACAAAAGGTCATGGTCAGGCTTGTCCGCAAAATCGTGTTTTATTTATAATTTTAAATTATGCAAAAGCAAAAAACAAAAAAATATATAAGAAATTTTTTTTATGTCACATTTATTTATTTATTACTAGTTAATTTATGCTATATAATTTTTATTAAATATATTGTGGTTAACATTTTACCTGATGAATTTCAATATCATTCAGAAGTTGCTTATCTATTTTTTCATATTCCAGTATTATTTTTATTTATAATAACAGATTTCTTTTTTTATGATATTTTATATTTATCAGAAAAAAGTAAATATTTAAAAATTGTTTTATTTGTTTTATTTTTACAAATTATATTTTATTTTGCATTAGACGAAAAAGATCTATTATATTTAAATTCAATAAATTTAATTATTATCAGTGTTTTAATACCATTATTATTCTTATTAGCAGAAATTGTTTCTATAAAATTAATACCCATTCGCAAGAAAAGATTATTAATGCTTAGTATACTGCTAATATTTATTATTTTTATAGATTTTATAGTTTGTCCTTTTATAATAAGCAACGATTATAAAAAAGTTTATTATCAAATTACTGGCAAAATAGTAAATAAACAAATAACAGTAAGAGAACCTGCGCTAAGCTTTGAAAAATTATGTTTAAATAATATGCCAAGTGAAAAATGTGAGCTTATTTATGTGTCTTCGTCTAAGCGTCCTTACTATACAAACGGGTGGACATGTTGGAGTTGTTTCGAATATGTCATTGATTGTAATTATGGGTGCCCAAAAAATTTTGAAAGTGATTAAAATTTTGAAGAGCTAATATTTAAAGGTTGATTAACAAAAAACTTAAAATGAAAAAACTTAAAATTGCATTTTATTCTACAAATGAATTTTCCTGTCCTTTACCCGAAGAGATAATTTATGCTCCGATGGGTTTAGCGCAAAAAGTTGTAACAGAATTAGAAAACAGAGGGCATAATGTGACACTTTATACTTCAGAAGATTCAAAGATAAAAATAAAAAAAGTAACTGACGGGCTTGTCTCGTATTACAAACTCAAAGATAAAGCGATGAGTGGTGGATTTCACGATCAACTGCAAATGACTTTATATGAGCAGCTTTTGGCGTCAAGAATGTATGAGGATTCTCAAAAAGGAAAATATGATATTATTCATGCCTTTCATCTTGTGCCGAAAATTTTGCCTTTTGTGAATCTCACAAAGACACCGACAGTTTTTACATTGCACGATCCCATGGATGCCAGTTGGAATAAGATAATTAAATATTGCAAATGGAAAAATGAGGCAAACTATGTTTCTATAAGCAATAATCAAAGAAAAGGTATGCCTGATTTGAATTATGTCAAAACAGTATATAATGGCTTGGATATAAAAAAGTTTAAATTTCAAAAAAAGCATAAAAACTATCTAGCTTTTTTGGGCAGATTTTCTTTTGAAAAGGGAGTTGATACGGCTGTGAAAGTTGCTGTAAAATCTGGCGAAAAGATCAAAATTGCTGGAAATATCTGGGGCAGTGGATTCTATGATGAAAAAGTGAAACCATATTTGAAAAAAGGAGAAATTGAAAATGTCGGACTTTTAGACGAAGATAAATTATCAGATTTTCTTGGTGGCGCGAAAGCTCTTCTATTTCCAATTCGCTGGGAAGAGCCGTTTGGATTAGTAATGATCGAGGCTATGGCTTGTGGTGTTCCTGTTATCGCTTTTAACATGGGTTCAGCTCCTGAAGTTGTAAAACATGGGAAAACTGGTTTTATTGTTGAAAACGAAGAAGAAATGATTGAAGCTATAAAGAATATTGATAAGATCAATCGTGAAGATTGTCGAAAGCACGTTGAAGAGAACTTTACTGTTGAAAAAATGGTTGATGGGTATGAGGAGATCTATAAGAAAGTAATTTTAAAAACAAATTAAGAATATCTATTTTAATACTAACAAACAAATATGACATCATCCTTCGGTTCAGAATTTATAAATAAAAAATATCCAGAAGTGCCTAAATCAGATCAGGTTAATTCTTCTGTTGACGGTTTTGATGAAGCTAGAAAACCAATAAAAATAATACCGGAGATGACAAAAAATGAAAAAACTGATTATTGGTTAGAGGCTACAGAAAACTTTCATAAACGTCAACAAGACAATCCAGAATCAATGGAATATATCAGAAACGCTTTTCATAATGAATATGTAATCAAACCAGAAAACATTCCAGAAAGCTATTTTAAAAACCAATAAAGACTAGCTAGAGAACTAGGACATGGAGATGTTGAAGTTACAGATGAAACAAGAGAACAAGGCACAGAAATTATCATCAATGATCAAAAAACTACATTAGATAAGTGGACAAACTATCTTTTATCCAAAGATGCTGACATCTATCCAATATTCGCTAAATACTGGACATTTCGCAGTATGACTAAACTTTCAAGCTATGACAAAGAGAAGAAATCTTTTGGAAATCGTAGAAAAGATACAGTTTCCCCGTTTCCAGATTTAAATCGTGAAGCATTTTCTTATGTAATTGATATTATTGTTAAAAAAGCAAACAAAGAAAAGATAGAAATTCAAGAAGATAACCCAGAACTACAAAAACTAATTCAAAGCGAAAACTTTGGAAAACTCTATGCTTATGCCATAGAAAAGGTTACTCCAGCAGAAGAAAATGAATTACTGACAATCGAAGGGGAATGGATGAAATACGATAAAGATTCTGACCATATGCCATTAGTAGAATCATTACAGGGTCATGGAACAGGTTGGTGTACAGTAGGAGAATCAACAGCAGAAGCACAACTTAAAGAAGGAGATTTCTATGTCTATTACTCAAATGATAAAGACAATAACCCAACAATCCCAAGAGTGGCAATTCGTATGGAAGGAGATCAAATCGGAGAAGTTCGTGGAATAGCCCCAGACCAAAATCTTGATAATGAAATTCAAGATGTATTAGATGAAAAGCTATCTGAATTTACAGATAAAGAAAAATATGAAAAGAAAACAGCTGATATGAAATTTCTTACTGAAATAGAAAAAAAGATCAGTAAAAACGAAGAATTAAAAATAGATGATCTCAAATTCCTTTATGAAATTGACTCTAAAATTGAAGGATTTGGTCATGAGGACGATCCGAGGATTGGGGAGATTACAGAAGAAAGGGATATTAAAAAAGATCTTTCTGTGATCTTTCAATGTCAGGCAGATCAAGTCGCGCTTTCAACAGACAAATTAAATGAAACTACAATTGTTCTTAAAGATAATATGAATTCTTATGAGAGTGAATACGCAAATTTTCCAGATAGTTTGACTTATATTGTTGGAAGCTTAAGTTTTGAAGGTAGTGATTTAGAAGAGTTAAATTTTAATTTATCATCAATTAGTGGGGATTTAAGTTTTCGGAATAGTCAAATCAAAAAATTGCCTTCAAATTTAACTTCAATCGGTGGAGAACTAGATATTTCTGATAGCCAGATAAAAGAACTTTCTTCAAAATTAGCTAGAATTGGTGGAAGTGTTTTTTTACGAGGGAGTCAGATAGAAGAACTTCCTGATAGTCTAATTTCAATCGGTGAATATATAAATCTTGAAAATAGCAAACTAAAAAAGTTTCCTCCAAATCTGATTTTAAATAATACAAAGTTTGATCTTACAAACAGCCAGATCAAAGAACTTCCTGACAATCTAACTTCAATCGGTGGAAATTTACATCTTTATAAAAGTCAAATCAAAGAACTTCCTAAAAATTTAACATCAATTAATGGAAGTTTACATCTTTATGATAGTCAAATAGAAAAGCTTCCCGACAATTTAGTTTCAATTAGTGGAAATTTGTATATTGGAGATAGTGAATTAAAAGAATTGCCTTCAGGCTTAACTTCAATTGGTGGAAATTTAGATCTTACAAATAATAAATTAGAAGAATTTCCCAATAGTTTAATCTCAGTCGGTGGTAGTGTGCTTCTTGGATATAGTCATCTTAAAGAATTTCCTAAAAATCTAACTTCAATCGGCGGATCTTTGGATATCAAAAATAGCAAACTGAAAGAATTTCCTAAAAACCTAACTTTAATCGGCGGAAGCCTATATCTTGACGAGGATCAGGTTAAAAATTTGCCATCAAATATAAAAGATATAGTCAAAGGAGAAATTTCAAGTTAAAATTATAATTATTATATAGTGTAATTTAGGACAATGGTCGATGGATATGAGGAAACTTATAAAAAAGTATTAAGCATTAAACAACCTTTGCATAAAATTTTCTTTTTTAAAGATAAAGTTTTATGCTATAATGTAAATATTCCTAAAATTAGATGTTTTTGTGGTATAATAAAGTTTAAATATTGTTTAAATTTAAAATAAAAAAATACTATTACTGTCTAAATAAATTGACTGTAATAGTAATTATCTGTTATTATTATTTATTTTTTAGTAATAGCAACAAGATATATCATACTATTTATAGAGCCACGATGAGAATGACTCTGTGCTGAATTCTTAAAGCTAGAAATTTCATAGTCTTTTTTTTCAAGATCTTGATAAAATCTATCTTCTTCCGAAGCTTTAACCTTGTATACATTGGCTCCTAAATGTTCAGAACCTTCAATTTTTGGGTAAATCATTCTTTTATCTCCTTTGTGTTAGTAACAATTAATCTATCACAATATTTTTGAAAAGTCAAATATATATGGATGAAATCTGAAACTGTATTTGAATTTCAATATGATGTAAAATATATGAAATTTGATTTGCAAAATATTTTTTAAAATATAAATCAATCAAAATGCTAAATAATTTTTTCAATCCTAAATCAATTGCTGTTATTGGCGCATCGTCTAATAGAGAAAAGCTAGGATATGGGATGTTAAGGAACATTCTTGATCATAGTTATTGCGGGAAAGTTTATCCAGTGAATCTAAAATATAATAAAGTTCAGGGGATAAAAGCTTATCCAAGCGTTTTAGACATAAAACAAAAAATTGATTTAGCTGTTATCGTTATACCTGCGCGAGCAGTTAACTTTGTTTTGACTGAATGCGGAGAGGCAAAGATCAAAAATGTTATAATTATAAGCGCTGGATTTAAAGAAATAGGAAAAGAGGGAAATGTTCTTGAGCGAAAAATGAAAGAAATTGCAAAAAAATATAAGATCAATGTTCTTGGTCCGAATTGTCTTGGAATTTTAGATTCAACAAACAATTTAAATGCTTCTTTCGCCGAAGGAATGGTTCAAAAAGGTTCAATTGGATTTATTTCTCAATCAGGGGCGATATGTACCGGAATGCTTGATTGGGCAAATTTGAATAATGTAGGATTTTCAAGATTTGTGAGTATGGGAAATAAGGCAATGATCTCTGAGATAGAGCTATTAGAATTTTTTAAGACTGACAAGAAGACAAAAGTAGTCTTGGCTTACTTAGAAAGTATTGAAAGAGGAAAAGAATTTATGAAAGTTGCTGCGGAGCTTGCGAAGACCAAGCCTCTTTTTATAATTAAACCTGGAACAAGTAAAGCCTCATGTGATGCGATGAAATCTCATACTGGAGCGCTTGCTAATAGTGAAGAAGCGATTAAAGTTGCTTTTTCTCAAGCTGGTATTGTCCGTGTGAATAATCTTGAAGAACTATTCAATGTTGCAAAGTTGCTTTCTCGTTATGATAGTCTAAGTAGCAATAGGATCGCTATTATCACAAATGCTGGTGGTCCAGGAGTGATCTCTACTGATGAAGTAGAAGAGAATGGTTTTAAAATGGCAGCTTTTAGAAAAGAAACAACGAATATTTTGAAAAAAGGATTACCGCCTACAGCAAATATACATAATCCAGTCGATGTGATTGGTGATGCTAAAGCTGATAGATATGAAGTTGCGATCAAAGCGTTGTTAGCTGATAAGAATGTTAGTGGAATAATTTCTATTTTAACTCCGCAGAAAACAACTGAAATAAAAAAGACAGCAGATGTTCTTGTAAAAAATTCAAAAAAAAGTTCAAAGCCAGTTCTGGCAAGTTTTATTGGAGGAGTTTCAATTGAAAATGAGGTTAAGATGCTTAATGAAAGTTCTTTAGCCTGTTATAACTATCCTTCGCAAGCAGCATTTTCGTTGGGAAAACTTTGGCAATATAAAAAGGCAAAGAAAAATGCTGCAAATTATTTAAGAATGTTAAATAACAATAGAAGTAATTTAGATAATAAAGAAGTGTTAGATGATAGTCTGGATTTTATCCAATCACTTAATATTTTAAAGTCTTATAAAATTCCAATAGTAAAATCTCTCTTAGCAAAGAATTATTTTGAAGCTGTTAGTCTTGCTAAAAAAATAGGATATCCAGTTGCCTTGAAGATATCTTCAAATAAGATCAGTCATAAGACTGAAGTTGGAGGAGTAAAAATAAACATAAATAGTGATTTGGAAGTTAAGGAATATTTTGATCAAGCCAGTAAAAAACTTGGTGACAAACTAGATGGAATAATTATTCAACCTATGGTCAAAGGAGCAGAAATAATTTTAGGAGTAAAAAAAGATGAAAATTTTGGACATTTGATAATGTTTGGTCTTGGAGGAATTTTTACAGAAATTACGAAAGATGTTTCTTTTAGATTTGCGCCAATTGATAAAACAGAAGCATTAAAAATGATAAAAGAAATAAAGTCATTTAAGATTCTGGATGGATATCGAAATTTGCCTAAAGTAAATTTGGATTCTATCGCAGATGCTTTAGTTGGTTTATCTAATCTAATATCTGAACATAAAGAAGTTAAAGAATTAGATATAAATCCTTTAATTGTAACAGAAAAAGAGTGCTTCGCAGTTGATGTTCGGATTGAAATATGATATGAATGATTTTAATTTGATATTTCAACGATTTACAATATATTTTAGATAGATTTCTAACGGAGTCCTTGCACTGAAATAAATTCAGCATAAATTTCACAATGGAGAAGCTTCATAAGATTAATGAAGTTCGTAAGAGTTATGATATTTCACCCTTGCTTTCGCAAGGACTCCATAAAAGGATTTTATTTTAATTTAATCTCTATGTCCCAAAAAACCAAAGCAAAGATTAAAAAAACATCTCTCATTTCAATAGCGTTTTCTTTAAGCGTTGCGATGGTTATTGCTGTAGCCTCTTTTTTAAACATTTCTTTTTTTCCTCCAAAGATAGATATTCCCCAAACCCAAGCTTCAGGAGAAATACCAATCTACCGTTCCGTAGGTAATACATCAGATAATCTTAATACTAACAACAGAACTGTTACTATTTCAGGAACAACTGCTACTTTTTCAGACACAATGCCAGATAACATTGGAGTAGGAGATGTCTTGCAATATCAAGTATCAAGCACATACCACATTGCCTTTATTTCGGGGAGAACAAGCTCTACTATTTATACTATCCAATCAAGAGACGGAACAACACCTCCAACAACTTGCATAACAGGAACAACTGTTAATATCTACAGAGCCCATCTTCATCTTGATGATTGGGAAGATCAAGTAATAGAAGATGTTAATCCCAGTATTCACGATAATGTAGATCAAGATGTTTTAATGCCAAACACAGATCTTACCGCTAACAACTCAATCGCAATGGTTCCTTGCTATGCCGCAATAAGTGTTGATAACCTAGCAGTTACTATTGAAGGTTGGACTACTGATGTTGATAGTTATATTAAGGTTTATACTCCTGTGGCGAGTAGTGAGGTTGGGGTTAGTCAGAGGCATGATGGAACCGCAGGAACAGGATATAGGCTTATCAGAACCTCAGGTACTTGGGCTAGAGTATTATATATTCAAGAAGATTATGTCAGAATAGAAGGTTTGTCTATCTCTTCAGATACAAGTTACAACAAAATACTTGAATATGACGGAGTAGGCGAGTTGAGGATATCCCATAGTTTGCTTCATAATAATTCTACATATAATATATTGATTATTAATAGCGGTTCAGTAATTAAAATATGGAATAATATTATATATAATGCAGGAAGTCGTGAAGGTATAAAATGTCATCTTTCTGCTGTTGATGCTAAAGCGTATATTTATAACAACACTATTGTTGACTGTGGTCAGGCTGGTATGTATGGTGCTATTAAAGTTTTCTATGCAGACTATCTTTATTTAAAAAATAATATAGTTCAGGATGAAAGTAGTAGTTTGTGTTATTATATTTCAGATATTGGAACATTTATCCATTCAAACAATATTTCTGAAGATGACAGATCTCCTGATAATGATTATGATAATAAAGTCGTTACTTTTGTAGACGAAGCTAACGATAATTTTCATCTTTCAGTTAATGATACTTCCGCCAAAGATTCTGGAGCTGATTTATCCGCAGACGCAAATTTATCTTTTTCTGATGATATTGATGGAACTCCAAGACCTCAAAATACAGTTTGGGATATTGGAGCGGATGAGCATATCATTGTAAATGATATTACCATTTCTGATCTTTCTGCTTCAGCTATAACCACTACTGGTTTTAATACTTCAATTAATTTCACAGATGATGATAATTCCAACGCAGTTGTTACTCTTTATTATTGCGATAACACGGCTTTGTCTGGTTGCAATCCTGAAGCAGGAATTTCAGCTGTAATGTCCAGAGGTTCAACTACTTATACAACTACAGTATCAGGATTGCCAGAAAACACTCCTGGACATGAATACAACTTAAGAGTAATTGCCACAGACGCAGATGGAACAACAGGTTCTCCTTTAAACACTACTGTTGCTTTAGAGACTCCAGACATTACTGCTCCTGCTATGATCTCTGATTTAAACTTTTCTTATTCAACTTCAGATAGTATTAAACTAACATGGACAGCTCCAGGAGATGATGGAAATTCAGGCACAGCTACTTTGTATGATGTTAGATATTCTGCTACTGCTATTGCCAATGATACTGATTTTAATAATGCTACCGAAGCAACAGGAGAACCAAGTCCAAGTGTTGCTGGTTTAAGCGAGAATTTAATAATTACAGGATTAATTCCTGAAACTCCTTATTATTTTGCTATTAAAACGAGTGATGAAATTCCTAATGTAAGCGAGTTGAGTAATGTATTAAATAATGCTACTCCTAACGCTACTACTGTTAATGTTGGGAATTGCGAATATGTGGATGTTAATACAGCGGTTGGCGTGGCGAGTTCTGGAGATACAGTTGTTGTGTCTGCTGGAAACTGCACTTGGACTTCTCATATTTCTATCCCTGACGACAAAAAAATTATATTGCAAGGAGCAGGAATGGATTCAACTGTAATTACAAGAAATGGAACGGCAATCAGGATGAATCAGTCAGGTTCTCGTGTTACGGGTTTTGGTTTTATATTATCAAGCGGGGACAGTATAATTGGTGTTAAAGGTAAAAGTTGGCGTATAGATCATTGCCGATTTAACAATACTGCTGAAGTTTTTAAGGTTGCAATTACTGCAGATGGATATAATGTTTCACAATATCCAACTGGATTAATAGATAATTGTATTTTTATTAATAGCAGAGTGTTAGTTAATGGGGGTGGTACCTTTGAGCAAATGTCTGGTATTTGGGATGATCCTCTTGATCTTGGAACAGATGACGCGGTGTATGTTGAAGATTGTATTTTCCCACACTCTGTATTTTCAAATGCTATGGATGGAAATAGAGGTGCAAAAAGTGTTATTCGATTTAATAGTATTACGAATACTTATTTAGAATTTCATTCGTTACAAGGTGATGATACAAGAGCGTATAGAAAATGGGAAATCTATGGGAATACTATCCACTCAGATACATCAAGCGTATATCTTCCAATACGCATAATAGCTGGCACTGGTGTAGTTTTTAACAATGCAATATCAGGAGATTGGAACGGAAGAGTTATAAATTTTTACAACAGGCGTTGTTATGATTCAATCGGTGTTGCTGGTTTCTGTGATGGCAGTTCAACTTGGGATGGAAATCAAGAGGCGAATGGATGGCCGTGCCGTGATCAGATAGGACGCTCTACTGATGCTTATCTATTTGACAAAGATAATTTACCATACCCTTCCCAAGAATCTGTACCAGCATATTTATGGTTAAATAGAGACCTAGGATTTGATGGAAATAGTTCAGATATAGCTGGTGTTTTAGTCAATAATAGTTCTGGAGATCATATCCAAGCAAACAGAGACTACTACAACGAAACTCTAACCTTCAACGGCACCACCGGTGTCGGCACTGGCCTCTACGCAAATATGCCAACAACCTGCACCACCAATGTAGCCTACTGGGCAACAGACAGAGGAGACTGGAATTCAGAAAATGTAGGAGCAGACGGGCAATTATACAAATGTACTTCAACAAATAATTGGGAATTGTATTACACTCCCTATACCTACCCCCATCCTCTCCGAACAGGAATAACTCCTCCAGATACCACCGCTCCTTTCCGTTCTGCAGGTTCTCCATCAGGCGCTCTTGCCTCAAGCACAACCCAAACAAACATCTCACTAACAACCAACGAATCAGCCACTTGTAAATATTCCACAACCCCAAACACAGCCTACGCTTCAATGACCAACACCTTTACAACCACAGGAGCAACAACCCATTCTCAAACAATCACAGGATTAACAGATGGAAACACATATAACTATTACATCAGATGTACAGATACATTAAATAATATTAATACAAATGATTATCTAATAACATTCTCAGTAGATATGCCGGCAGATATAACTCCACCGATAATATCAAATATTGAAATATTGAATATTACTTCTAACTCAGTTCAGATTAATTTCAACACAGATGAAAACACAACTTCATATATTGAATACGGTTTAACAACTTCTTATGGATCTCAAACAGAAACAAACACGATAGGAATTATGAATTATGAATTAGAAATCACGGGACTCTCTGACAACACCACCTACAATTTTAAAATCACTTCCACAGACGAAGCAAGCAACACCACCCAATCCACAAATCAAACATTCACCACAACCCAATCATCAACCCCCGACATAACCCCACCATCAAACATCACAAACCTCACATCATCAAACATCACCCAAACCTCAGTAAGTCTCAACTGGACATCCCCAGGAGATGATAACAACACAGGAACAGCATCAACATATGATCTCAGATATTCAACATCAAATATTACAAACGATACAGACTTCAATAGTGCTACCCCATTAGAAGGAGAACCAATCCCCCAAACAGCAGGAACAAACCAATCACTATACATAGCAGTAGGATTATCTCCAAACACAACATATTACTTCTCAATTAAAACATCAGATGAAGTTCCCAATATTTCTAATCTATCCAACATAGAAACAATAACAACTCTATCAGAATCAACTCCTCCAAGTGGAGGAGGAACATACTCAGACACAACTCCTCCATCTATTCCAGATGATTTCACAGCTACCCCTGCAGACTCACAAATCACTCTTACTTGGAATAACCCTACAAACTCAGACTTTGTCAGAGTTAAACTATTAAGAAAAGAAAACAATCTTCCCACCTCACACAACGATGAAACAGCAACAATCATCTACGAAGGAACAAACGAAGAATACACAGA
>JAGLIM010000090.1 GCA_023142995.1 Minisyncoccota bacterium
TTTTTCTTTGAAGCAAATTCTTTTTCATTATCAAAATCTGTATATCTTAAAAAATACCAGCTTGATCCAGCCCAATTCGGCATTGTGTCTGTTTCTCTTTTTGCGTCGCTCTTGCACTTCGGACATTTCACATCTACCCACTGATTAATTTTCGCAAGAGGGGATTCTCCTGTTTCTGTTGGCTCATATTTTTCAACATCAGGAAGTTCAAGTGGAAGATCCTTTTTGGAAAGTGGAATATTCTCGGTTATATTGATTTTTTCAAATTCCCATCCAATAAGCCCATTTTCTTTGATTCGGCTAAGATAATCTTTTGTAAAACTATAAGCTTTTTCTAATTGACTCAATTTCGTTATCGTCGCGTTAGGAATGATTTTCTTAATAATATCTTTTGATTCAAATAGCTCTTTTAGATCTTGAAAGTTATAAACTTTATTGATTTTTACAATTTCAAATTCTCTTGTAAGTTTATTATTGAATTTAATAATATCTCCTATTTTTATATCACCAAAATATCTTTCTTTTTCTTCTGGATTTAAAACCCTTGTTTCAATTGTCTTTTTATCTTTGATAATTTCATTCCATATTTTGTTAGTTCTGAAATTTAATTCCATTTTGATCTTCATCTTTTTCAAAGCGCAATTTTTACATTTCACAATTGGAATTGGCTCACCCCAATAATGTTGGCGAGAAAAAATCCAATCGCGCAATTTATAATTCACAGCTTTCTTGCCAAGTTTATTTTCAAAAAGCCACTTTGTAATCTCGCCTTTTGCATCAGCAGAATCTAAAGCATCAAAATGTTTTGAATTAATCAAAATTCCTTGATCAGTATAAAAATCAATATTATTATTGTAAGCCTTAGTAAGAAAGATATCATCTGGTATTGTAACTGAATTAGATAGTATATTACGTTTAACCCAAACAATATCATGCAATTGTTTTTCATTTTCTTCCACGACTTCTTTCTTGTCAGATCTCAGTTTGCAAATTACTCCGATTGTTTTTACATATCTATTAACATTTTTATGCGCAGCAAAAAATTCAGCATGAAATTCTATCGGATATATTTTCTCAACGTCAACGTCAATATAACCAGTTTCTTCTCTTATTTCTCTAAGAGCAGTTATTTCTGGAGTTTCATCTTTTTCTATACCACCGATTATTAATGTCTTTGGTTTATTATTTCCCCATTCCTTGCCTTTCAGATTTAATGTTAGAACTTCTCCTTTTTTATTTTCTAATATGACATGAACCACTTTTCTTATTGTGTTTTTCTTTCCTTTTTGAGGTGGGTTATTTTCATCAAGTTGATATGGCGCAATAACTTGTTTAATTGGCAATTTATATTTTTTTGCAAATTCAAAATCTCTTTGGTCATGCGCAGGAACTGCCATAACCGCTCCCGTCCCATAAGAAGCCAAAACATAATCTGCTATCCAAATAGAAATTTCCTCACCATTTGCAGGGTTAATCGCTTTAATACCTTTCAATTCAACTCCTGTTTTTTCTTTTGCCAGATCAGTTCTATCCAAATCAGATTTATTACCTGCTTTTCGAATATATTTTTCTATTTCTTTCAAATTCAAAATTCTAGATTCTAGATTCTTAATAAGAGAATGTTCAGGAGATAAAACCATATAAGTACACCCAAATAATGTGTCGGGTCTTGTGGTAAATACTTCTATTACATTGTCATTGCGAGGAGCTGAAAGCGACGTGGCAATCCCGTTATTTAAATCGTTTTGTGTATCAGTTCGGGATTCTTCGTCGCTATCGCTTCTCAGAATGACAGGAAATTTCACAGTCGCTCCTTCTGATCTTCCAATCCAATTAACCTGTTGTGTTTTGATCTTATCTAAATAATCAACAGTATCCAAATCACGAATTAACCTATCTGCGTATTTTGTAATTCTAAGCATCCATTGTTTCATATTCTTCTTCTCTGCCAACATGCCACATCTCTCGCAAGCATCATTAATAACTTCTTCATTCGCTAATCCGATCTTACAGCTTGGACACCAATTAATTGCCATTTCTTTTTTGTAAGCCATTCTTTGATTATCAATATATTCTCTTTTTTCATTTCCATTTAAATTTTTCGGAATTTTCAATTCTTTAATTGGACAAGCTCTGTCTAACTTTTCATCATAGAAACTGTTAAACAATTTCAAAAAAATCCACTGTGTCCATTTATAATATTTCGGATCAGTGGTATTAATCTCCCGCGACCAATCAAAACTTGGTCCATAACTTTTGATCTGGCGAGTAAAATTCTTGACATTATTTTTCGTCACGATCTTTGGATGTGTTTTTGTCTTAATTGCAAAATTTT
>JAGLIM010000091.1 GCA_023142995.1 Minisyncoccota bacterium
AATATTATGGCAGTCGAACAATATTTAAAATCTTTAATACTATCCACTTGATATATAATTACTTATACACTATTATAATATATAGAGGTTAAAAAGCAATAGAAATATTATGCAAAATTTTCCAATAGTTACAATCAGTTTAATAAACTATAATGGTAGGAAGTTTGTTTTTGAGGCGATTGAATCAGCGGTTGATCAGGATTATCCAAATTTAGAGATAATTTTGATTGATAATAATTCTACCGATGGAACAAAAGAGGATATTGAGAAAAAGATTCCAGAGTGGGAGAAGAGAAGAAAAAACAAAATAATTTATATTAAAAACAAAGAAAATGCTGGATTTGGAAAACCACATAATATGGCGATGAGAATGGCAAAAGGAGATTTTATTTTGCTTTTGAACTATGATGCAATATTAAAACCAAATTATATTGAAAACGTCCTAAAGCCATTTTCTGATGAAAAAGTTGGTGCGGTTCAGGGAAAACTTCTTAGATATGATTTTGATAAAAATGAGTTATACAGAAAGAAAGAAGACCCAGAATTAAATGTCATTGACACAACTGGACTTATGATGCTCAAAAACAGAAGAATAGTGTGTATCGGACAAGGTCAGTCAGATGCGTGTCAGTTTAACAAAGAATGCGAGATATTTGGTGCCGACGGCGCAGTCCCAGTCTATAGAAAAAAAGCATTAGAAGACACAAAACTACCAATAATTAAAATTCAAAATTCAAAATTCAAAATTCAAAATTCATTATTTGAGTATTTTGATGAAAACTTCTTTATGTACAAAGAAGATGTAGATCTGGCATGGAGATTTCGTCTTTATGGGTGGAAAACAATTTATACTCCAGATGCAATCGCATATCACGGCAGAGGATCTGGAGATAGTATGGCAGATAATTATATTGATATAATAAAAGAACGAAGAAAGATCAATAACTTTGCGAAATATCTGTCTTTTAAACATCAGAGATTAATGCAAATTAAAAACGATTTCCCATCCTTGTTATTTACAAAGCATCTTCCAAAGTTTATAGTAAAAGAGGTCGGTGCCTGGATATATATGATGATCTTTGAACGATTCTTTTTCAAAGTAATGAAAGATTTCTACAGAGATGTCCCTTTGTTTTTAAAAAAGAGAAAAATTGTAATGGCGCGCAGGAGGGTTGGTGCGAAGGAGATGGAGAGATGGTTTGAGTAGTATATAGCGTGGAGTGTATGGTATTATATATAATTTCCAATTTCCAATTTCCAATTTTGATTCAATTTCGAATTACTGAATGCTTAATTTTAAAACACGATATTGAAAACTCTTGTTTAAACATTCAGACATTAAAAATTAAATATTCAATCAAAATTCAAAATTCGAAATTCACATACCTCTTATAAATATTAACTTGTTAAATTGCGTTATACGTTACACGTTTTGCGCCATACTAATATGACAAAATTATCTGTCATCGTCAACCACTATCGTACTCCGGAGATATTGAAGATTTGTTTGCGTTCTATAAAGGAAAACTTGAAGAATGCTGATTTTGATTGGGAGATAATTGTTACAGACGGAGCAACAATTGAAAAAACGACAGAAATGATGGAAGATTATTTTCCTGATGTAGTTTTTATTACTTTTGAAAATAATGTAGGATTTGGAAAACTAGTAAATACTGCAATTGAAAGATCAAAAGGGGATTATCTTTTTATAATAAATGCTGATATAATAATAGAAGAGAAGAGGGCTATTGAAAAAATGCTGGAATATATAGAAAAGAGAGAAGACATTGGAATGGTTGGTCCGAAACTTCTTAATGTTAATAATACAGTCCAGCAATCCTGTTTTAGATTTTACACTCCCTTAACGGTAATTTGCAGAAGAACAGCTTTGGGAAAAACATTTTTTGGCAAAAAGATACTGAATCATTTTTTGATGAGCGATGTTTTCAATAAAGAGGATATAACTAAGCCAATTTCTGTTGATTGGTTAATGGGTTCAGCGATGATGGTTAGAAGATCCGATCTTAAGAGGGTCGGGGTTTTCGACGAAGATTTTTTTATGTATTTTGAAGATGTTGATTGGGCAAGACGCTTTTGGGAGAATAAATTAAAAGTCATTTACTTTCCAAATTCTGTTATGTACCATTATCACTTTCAGTCTAGCAAGAAAAAGTCTTTATTTGACTCGCTCTTATCAAAATATGCTCGCATTCACATAAAAAGCGCGTTAAAATATTTTACGAAATATAAGTTTAAGAATATAAAGTATGGACTTTAGCAGTATTTAGTATATACTTAATACTAATTATTAATTACTTAATACTATTACAACATGAAAATAAAAAAAGCGATTATGCCTGTTGCAGGGTTTGGAACAAGGTTTTTGCCGGTGACGAAAGCTCAGCCAAAAGAGATGCTTCCTATTGTTGATAAGCCGATAATTCAATACCTTGTGGAGGAGGCGGTAGCGGCAGGAATTGAGGAGATCATATTTGTAACTGGACGCGGAAAGCGTGCTATTGAAGATCATTTTGATTGTTCTTTTGAATTGGAACACACTCTGGTAGAGAAAAACAAACTTGATTATTTAAAAGAAATATATAAATTACCTACTCTTGCTAAGCTCGCCTATGTCCGTCAACCAAAACCTATTGGTGACGGTGATGCAATCTTAAAAGCAAGACATTTAATTGGAAACGAACCGTGTGCGGTTCTTTTCGGTGATGATATTGTTGATTTCGAAAAACCTTGTATTAAGCAATTAATGGATGTTTTTGAAAGATACGGAGATCCTATTGTTGCTCTTGAAAGGGTTCCTAAAAATGAAGTCTGTAAATTCGGAGTTGTTCAACCAAACAAGATATCCGAAAGAACTTATGAAATAGAAGATCTAGTAGAAAAGCCAGCAGTTAAAGATGCTCCGTCCGACCTTACTATAGTTGGAAAATATATTATAACTCCTGATGTTTTTGATGAGCTAGAAAAAATAAAACCTGGTAAAGATGGTGAGATAAGACTAGCGGATGCCCTTAAGTCTTTGATATTAAAAAAAGCTGTTTATGGATATGAGTTTGAAGGGAAAAGGTATGATTGTGGCAGTAAGCTCGGTTTCTTAAAGGCGACTGTTGAATTTGCTCTAAAACATGGAGAATTAAATGGAGAATTTAGAGATTATTTAAAGAATCTGAAACTATGATAGTATTAATATTCTTCGACCAATAAATATTCTTCGACCTTGTGGAGAAGAAAGCCACACGCGAACAGTTCTCCACAAGGTCGAACAATATTATAGCAGTTGAGCAATATTATTTTCTAAAATATATAAATATGGAAAATTGGAAATGGTATGTATATATTATAGAATGTGAAGATAAATATTATTATACTGGAATGACATGGAAACCAGATCTTAGATGGTCTCAACATATTTCAGGTTTTGGATCTAAATTTACATCAAATCATAAAGCTAAAGAATTAGTATATTTAGAAGAATATGAAAATTTAGAAGTTGCAAGAAAGAGGGAAATACAAATAAAAGGTTGGAATCGCGAAAAGAAAGAAAAATTAATTAGCGGTGAATGGGGAAAATGGGAGTAAACTAATATTCTTCGACTTTATGGAGA
>JAGLIM010000092.1 GCA_023142995.1 Minisyncoccota bacterium
AAGGATATCAATTGGGACGATTTAGTTTCAATGTATCTGGCGGAAGATGCGATGTTTGCCGTGGAGATGGTTTGATCAAGGTTGAGATGCAGTTTTTGCCAGATGTCTATCTTCCATGTGAAGTTTGTGGCGGAAAAAGATATAATAAAGAAACCTTAAAAATTAAATATAAAGGAAAAAATATTGCAGAAGTTCTGGAAATGACTGTTGATGAAGGAGAAATATTTTTCAAAGACATTCCACAGATCCATGATGTCCTGAAAGTTCTCAGGGAGGTTGGTTTAGGATATATTCATCTTGGACAATCAGCGACAACTCTTTCAGGAGGAGAAGCACAGAGAATAAAGCTTGCTTCAGAACTTTCCAGAAGAGCAACTGGCAGGACTTTATATATGCTTGATGAACCAACGACAGGACTTCATTTTGATGACATTAAAAAGCTTCTGGATGTTCTGAATCGTCTTGTTGATTCTGGGAACACTGTTATTGTGATCGAACATAATCTTGATGTTATCAAATCTGCTGACTATGTCATTGATCTTGGTCCTGAAGGAGGGGATGAAGGAGGAAAGGTTATTGCCAGTGGAACTCCCGAAGAAGTGGCAAAATACAAAGAATCTTTTACTGGTATTGCTCTTAAAGAATTGTTTTCAAAATAAAAAAACAAGCGCAAGCGCTGTTGATGAGTTTAAATATAGAAGGGAGGGGAGAAGGGGGAAGGTAGTTAAATAAGTGTGTTGTTGTGATTACGATTGTAATCATTCCTCCCCCAAGTTCTCCTGAATATGAATTACTTATTTAACACTAAATGATAGCATAGATAGAATAATCTGTCAAGGGGACGTTATAGCAGTGTAAAGGTTGAATAGAAATGTCCTACTTTGAATTATTTAGAAATGTCCTATTTGGATATTAAAAAACGCAGTTTTTTGTCATCTTATTTTTTAAATTTATGGATTATAAACTTATTATTGCGATCATTGCGGCCTCTCTTGTTGTTATTGCTTATATTCCATATTTTAAAGATATTTTTGCAAGAAAAACAAAACCTCATTTATTTACTTGGTTAATTTGGGGAATTACTCAAGGAACAGCTATAGCTGTTTTATTGCATGGCGGTGGTAAATTTGGAAGTATCAGTTTGATAGTTGGAGCTGTCCTTGTGTTCATTGTTTTTTTACTTTCATTTAAATACGGAACAAGAGACGTAACAGTAAGCGATAAGGTTGTTCTTGCTTTAGCATTACTTGCTATTGTAGTTTGGTGGAAATTAGATAGTCCTTTAGTCGCGGTATTAATGGTTTCAGCAATTGACGGTATGGGTTATATTCCCACTATTAGAAAATCCTTTAAAGATCCTTGGAGCGAAACACTTTCATTTTGGGGCATAATGACAATTATTTGCCTTCTAACAATATTTGCAAACGCGGAATATAATTTGTTAACCGTTACTTATCTTTTAGTACTTTTTATAGCGAATCTATTTGTTTTTCTTCTCTGTACTGCTAGAAGAAAGGTTATAG
>JAGLIM010000093.1 GCA_023142995.1 Minisyncoccota bacterium
TGGAAGTGGTAGATTTTTATGTGGTTGGAATAACCGTCTTGATTTCGTTAGTTCTTGCCAAAATAACGGTGAGGCTAATTGAAGGAAAAATCTCTCATATTTTTGAGGAAAACAAGAAGCATAAAAAAGCAACTTCTGCTGGGTAGAGCACTAAGTCTCTATCCTTTTTTTTATTCAATCCTATGAATTCAAGAATTTAAAGCCCTTTTTTTATCTCAGTAGCGATGACATCGTTGGGGGTTAAGTAATTTAAACATTTTCTTGGTCTATCATTTAGTTTTTCTTGGATAAGATATATTTCTTGATCAGATATTGTATCCAAATTAGATTTTTTAGGAAAGTATTCTCTAACTAATCCGTTCAAGTTTTCCACTCCTCCTTTTTGCCAAGAAGAATAAGGATCACAGAAATAGGAAGGAACTTTTGTTTCGTGATGCAGGACATTTTCAGTTCCATTGTCTCTTGTAATTGTGAGCCATAATCCAGGAAGAGAATCAATGCTATCTCGCAACGCTTCTTCAGAAGCAAAGGCTGATTTATCTGCGCATTTATGAATACGACACAGTTTGCTTTTTCTTTCAAATTGGGTGGAGAGAATACTTTTTCCAGAGAAGATAACACTGTCTGTTTCCCAATCGCCAAATCTTTTTCTTTCATCAACAGTTTTATCTCGTTTGTGAATAGAAACCCTGTTTTTAAGCGTGTGATGCCTTTGTTTACGCGAAAACCTCCTTTGCCTCTTAGACTGTTTTCTTCTTAAGTTTTTATATAATCCACTTTCTTCATTGTAAATATAATCGTAAATGCTTTCATAACTGATTGTTTTATCACGACATTCTTTAACTTTATTAGGCGGTTGTTCTTTCAATGTTCCTCCAATTTGTTCGGGACTCCACCCTTCTTCCAATTTCTCTTCTACATATTCTTTTAGTTTTTGATTGTCGTATTTTTCAAGCTTTCTTTTGTTAGTATTTTTCTTTCTTCTCTCGGCGTAATGCTGAGCATTGCTTGCTGAGTATGGCAGAGCTTTTCCTGAATTTCTTTTGACTTCTCTTTTAATAACAGAATAGTCCCTATTCAATTTTTTGGCAATCCATGTCTTTTTCTTTTTCATTCTTAAATAAGTTTCTATTCTTTCTCTCTCATAGAAAGTAATCTCTTTCCCTTTTGACATAGTTTTAGCGTTAAATGAGTTAACGCTACATGATACCATAAAAA
>JAGLIM010000094.1 GCA_023142995.1 Minisyncoccota bacterium
GCCTTGGGAGGGCAACCAGTTTCATTCTGTTTCTTAATTTCGTTTTTATTTGTATTTTTCAAAAAATGTTAATTTTGCGGTTAGTGTAAAATGGGAAACATTGAGGAACGGGTTGCCCTCCCAAGGCGGACAGGCAAACCAGTTCCCGCGATGAAAGGTTGAAGAATATTTGATGATTCTCATAGGAATTAATTAGAAAAATGAGAATGACGATTGAAGCAAAATTAGTTATAGAGTAGAGAAGTCACAAAGTTTATAGGTTTAGAGCTTGACAAGTCTTTAGTTTAGGTATATACTAACGGTAAGAATAAGACCTTAGGGTAAAGTTCAAGTGAGGGCACTCTTTCAGGAGTATCCCGACGACCTTGGAATAAATCCCGAAAGGCATCTATTCCGCTATTTCAGCGGATTTTTTATTTTAATAGTTTTTACTTTCATCTTTTCCAAGAAATCAACTCTTTGCCCAACATATCGTTTATAAAAAGTATTAGAAATAAAATCAGCGATTTCAATTAAAATGTTTGAACTGGAAGGCAAAATTCTAAAACAAAAAACTGTACTTGGATAACACTCTTTTAGATAAAATAAAATATTTTCTTGGAATTTTATTTTACCTAAAAACCCTTCTTTGTGTTTCCTGTTATCAATATTAATAACAACTTTTTTATATTCTCGCAAATGCAGTTTATCTAAAATAGCTTTAAGTAAATCCTCATAAACTTTATCAAAATTCAATTTATCCTTTTTGTAATAATGACTTGTCTTACCTGTTGGAATTTTCTGAATAATTTGAATACCTGTTATAAAAAAAGTGTCTGGCATAGAATAAACAAGATCAAGCCCTTTTTCCCTCAGTGATTCAAATCTTTTATCAGTAGCATGAATTCTCGCCTTACTAATAAATTTACGCCGATAAATTTTCCAATGTTTCCAAATTTGTTTTGTCTCTGTTGTCTTAAATCCATTAATACTAATAAACTGCGATTTAGATCTATCTCTTAAATTATATGATTCATCAAGAAAAATATGCATAATATTTGCGATTAATTTTTGATAAATTTCAAGCATTTCTTCAAAAATTCGAAGGATATTTTTAAGGTTGAAAAATATTTGTTATGTTTTATGAAACATCTGGTTCAGGTCAGAGACACTGAACCAACGGAAGTATAATATTGTTCAATTTTATGGAGAACTTTGCGCGTCTGATTTCTCCACAAGGTCGAAAAATATTGTAGAAGATTGAAAAATATTTGGTAGTTATTATATTTAAATATTGTTTGACTGTTGGCGGGAACTGGTTTGCCTGTCCGCCTT
>JAGLIM010000095.1 GCA_023142995.1 Minisyncoccota bacterium
CCTCTCATTCTGCCTTTCATTTGTTTTCTGTGTTTTACCTTTTTCGGCATTAACATAAATTTGAATTAAAATTGATTATATTTAATTTGTTTTTTCTTCAAAGATCTCTCCTTTATTTATCCAAACTTTTACTCCGACAATTCCATAAGTAGTATTGGCTTCATATTTTGCATAATCTATGTCAGCTCTAATTGTTTGAAGAGGTATTTTGCCTTCACTTAACCATTCAGTTCTTGCCATTTCTGCGCCATTTAGTCTTCCTGCGACTGAAACCTTAATTCCTTTAGCAGTGCTGTTCCGCATTGTTTTTTCAATTTCCTGTTTCAAAATCCTTCTAAATGGAGATCTTTTTTCAATTTGTTCTGCAATTGATTGAGCAACTAATCTTGCGCTTAATTCTGAATTTCTAATTTCAATAATGTTTACTTTTACCTCAGTACTCTCATTTAACATCTTCTTAATTATTGTTTTTAGTTCTTCTGCTCCTGTTCCGCCTCTTCCAATTATAATTCCAGGTCTTGCTGAATGAATATTTACAATTATATTATTAGCTGATCTTTCAATTATAATATCTTCGACTGCAGCTTTTTTTAATTTCTTTTCCAAAAAGCGTCTTAACTCAATATCTTTTCTTAGGTATTCACTATATTTATTTGTGTTAAACCACTTAGACTTCCAGTCCCTTATTATTCCTAGTCTATGTAAAAATGGATTTATTTTTTTTCCCATATTAGAATTTATTATAATATTATTTATTCTTTGAACTTGTCTTTTTATCTTCAGTTTTAACTTTAGATTTACTTTCAACTGTTACTTCTTTTTTTTCAACTTTTTTATCGTCATTTTGTGTGTCAGTCTTTGACTCTTCTTTAGTTTTTTTCGTATCAGTTTTTTTCTTTTCACTTTCAATTTCATCTAAAATAATTGTGATATGACTTGTTCTTTTATGAATTGCTGATGCTCTACCCATAGCTCTCGGTATCCATCTTTTTAGTGTTGCGCCTTCATTTACGAATATCTTAGAAACGTATAAATTATCATCAGATAGATCAAAATTGTGTTTTGCGTTTGCAATTGCTGAGTTCATTAATGTTAAGATCGGTTGTGAAGATTTTTTATTCA